>VXRS01000246.1 GCA_009838385.1 Dehalococcoidia bacterium
ACGCTCGGTGCGGTGACATCGCCTGCGTGTAGAATCAGGTCCGCTGTCGCGAGCAGCTCGCGCGGGCCCGATCCGAGCTCATCAAGTTGACGGATGAGCGAGGGGAGATGGGTATCGGCGAGGAGCGCAACGCGCACGCGCGAACCGTACGGGACGCGCGGGTGGCGACGCAAACGGCAGCAGGCGAAAACCCCACCGCAACCGCGATCCGAGGAGGAACGATGGCGCAAGAGCGGCAAGCGGCCATCGTCGGCATCCACGAGTACCCCCTGCGGGTAGCTCCGGGTGTTTCGGCGATGAACGTGAAGGTTGATTCGATCCGCGCGGCGCTGGACGACGCCGGGCTGAAGTGGAGCGACATCGACGCGATCTACGACGCACAGGACGGGGAAGCGGGAGGCGGCCTGCAGCTGGCTGCTTACCTGGGTCTTCGGCCGACGGTGCTCGACACGACACAGGTCGGCGGCTCCTCGTACGAGTTCCAGGCGGCGCACGCGATGCGTGACATCGCCGCGGGCAAGTGCAACGTGGCGGTCCTGAGCTACGGCTCGACCTCGGCCTCGAACCGTGTCGCGATCGGCACGGGCGGGCGGGGCGGTCCGGCTACGTGGGCGACGAACATGGAGACCCCGTACGGGGCGACGCTGATCGCGAACTACGCGATGGTGAAGCAGCGTCACATGTTCGAGTACGGCACGACGGACGAGCAGTTCGCGGGCATCTCGGTGGCGACACGGCACCACGCGATGCGGAATCCCGAAGCCGTGAAGGCGATGACGGACCTGCAGTTCGTGGGCGTGAACGAGATCACCCCGCAGGACGTGCTGGATTCGCGCATCGTGGCGGATCCGCTGCACCTGCTGGAGTGCTGCATGATCAGCGACGGCGGCGGGGCGGTGATCATCGCGTCGGCCGACGTGGCCCGCGGCTGCAAGAAGCCGCCCGTGTGGCTGATCGGGGCGGGCGAGGCGACGAAGTACCGCGAGAACGGGGGCGACATCACGACGAGCGCGGGCGCGCAGAGCGGTCCCATCGCGTTCGGCGAGGCCGGCGTATCGCCGGACGAGATCGACATCGCGATGATCTACGACTCGTTCACCATCACGGTGGCGGTCTGCCTGGAAGACCTGGGGTTCTGCCCCAAGGGCGAGATCGGCGCCTACGTGGAGGGCGGACGGCTGGCGTTCGACAGCGGCGAGGGACCGGCGCTCAACACGGACGGCGGCGGGCTCTCCTCGAACCACCCGGGCATGCGCGGCATCTTCCTGCTGTTGGAGGGCGCGCGGCAGCTGCGGGGGGAATCAACCTCGCAGGTGCCAGACGCGAAGCTGGCCGTGGCCCACGGAAACGGCGGGCTGCTCGGCGGTACCCACACCGGCGGCACCGTGATTCTGGCAAAGGATTAAACGATGGCGAAGCGACCACAACCGCGATTCCCCGAGCCCCACACAGAGCATTTCTGGGAGGGGGCGCAGCAGGGCGAACTGCGCTACCAGCGCTGTAATGAGGACTGCGGCGACCCGGTGGTGTTCTACCCGCGACATCACTGCCCCGACTGCGGTTCGGATGACCTTGACTGGCACGTCTCGAAGGGCGAGGGCACGGTCTACACGTTCTCCGTGGTACGGCAGAACCGTATGCCGGGCTTCATCGACCTGGGCGCGTACTCGGTGGCCTACATCGACCTCGATGAGGGCTTCCGCATGATGAGCAGCGTCGTGGGGGTCGACGACCCGACGACGGACATCCAGATCGGGCAGCGCGTGCGCGTGGAGTTCGAGGAGCAGGAAGAGGGCGACTACCCGATTCCCGTGTTCCGTCCGATCGAGGAGGACTAGCCCGTGCCGACGACGCTGTGGCGGCTGAAGGTCGCCGCCGACAAGCAGGCGGAGTTCGAGCGGCTGACGTCACAGCTTGTGCGTGACGTGGCGGAGAACGAGCCGGAAAGCATCTTCGAGTACCGGCGCGGGGTCGAGGATCCGCTGACGTACGTCCTGTTCCTGTCGTTCGACGACGAGCAGGCGTTCCAGCGGTACTCGACAGCCGACTACCACACGGGCGCCTCGGGCCAGATCATGGAGTGCCTGGCGGAGGCGCCGGTCCCGGACGAGCTCGAGCGGTTCTAGCCTAACGCTCGGGCGGCGGCCTCGCGGCCGGCGATGCGTCCGAAGACGGCTCCGCGGATGACGGAGCTGGCGCCAGGGTAGTTGTCGTAGAAGAACTCGCCCATGGGCTCGCCCGCGGCGTAGAGCCCGGGGATGTGGTGGCCGGCGGTGTGGCGGACGCGGGCACGTGCGTCACAGCCGAGCCCTCCAAACGTGAACGTGATGCCACCCGTGACGGGGATGGCGAGGTAGGGCGGGGAATCGAGGGGCAGGGCCCAGTTGCTCTTGGGAGGCGCGATGCCGCGCGTGCCCTTGCCGTCGAGCCGATCGAGGTCGTACTCGCCGTCCATGACGGCAGCGTTGTAGGCGGCCACGGTCTCCAGCAGATCCTCGCCGGGGACGCCGATATCGCCCGCGAGGTCGGTGAGAGTTTCCGCCTCGAACGGGGGGCCGACGGGACGCCAGGCGCGGGCGAACTCTTCGCGCTGGTAGGCGCGCTGGTCGAAGAGACACCAGGCACGACCGCCTGCCTCCTCGATGATGCGTTTGCTGAACTTCACGTAGGTGTGGTCACGGAAGTCCTCGCCCTCGTCGATGAAGCGCTGGCCGCGTGAGTCGACGAAGATGCCCATCTGGTAGTTGTAGAGGGCGGTAACGCCGCACTCGACGGCAGGCGAGCGGGCGTCGAGGACGGCGGAGTGGTAGTCGCCCCACTGGCCGGCAGGGGCAGCGCCGGCGGCCAGGGCCATGGTGAGCCCCTCGCCGGTGTTGTAGCGCGAACCGCGAAGGATGAGCGAGTCGGCGAAGCGCCCGAGGTAGCGGACGCGCATCTCGACATTCGCCTGGAAGCCGCCGCAGGCGAGGATGACGCCACCCGCCGCCTCGATGTCGGTGATGCCGTCGGGCGAGGTGCATCGCACGCCGCAGACAGAGCCGTCGGGATCGAGGATGAGGTCGGTGGCGGCGGTCTGGTAGCTGATCGGGACGTTCAGGCCCTCCAGGCGGCGGTAGAGCAGGTCGACAAGACCCTGGCCGCCGGACTTCGGCATGCGGCGGTAGCCAGCCGTGTGGGGGTAGCCCTCCTCCCACTCGACGCCGTACGCGGTGAGCCACTCGATGGCGCCGGCGGCGTTGTCGCAGAGGGTGCGGATGAGCTCCTGGTTGGCGCGGCCGCTGGAGATGCGCATGAGGTCGTCGAACATCTCGTCGGCGGTGTAGGCGCGCTGGCCGTACTCGTCGGGCTCGTGGGGGAAGCGCATCTGGGCGTCGGCGAAGCGGGTGTTGCCCCCACGCTCGGGCAGGGGGGCCTTTTCGACGAGAACGGCGCTGGCGCCCGCCTCCGTGGCGCTGAGGGCGGCGGAGAGTCCAGCAATGCCGCCACCGACGACGGCGATATCGAACTCGAAGCGCTGGGCCGCTCCGGGGGCGCCGCGGGCGACTGGCATGGGGCGACTCTACGGCCCCTCCGGGGGGCTCGCCAGACGCGCGGCCCGTGGAAACGGTCATGTAACCTAGCGGCCATAGAGTGTTGTGATGCTTGAGGGAGAACTGCTCGACGGCTACGCGGCGAACGCGCCCGACGATGAGATGGTCGACGCGCAGGGGGCCCTGCGTCCCGATTACCGGGAGCTGGCGGAAACCCTCGGGGGCTGGTCGCTGGAGGAGTACGAGCAGCGGAAGGCGCGGGCCGATCTCGCGCTCCTGAGCGCGGGCATCACCTTCAACGTCTACTCGGACGAGGAAGGGACGGAGCGCATCTTTCCGTTCTCGCTGATCCCGCGGATCGTAGGGGCGGACGAATGGAAGGGCGTGGACACCGGCCTGAAGCAGCGGCTGAGGGCGCTCAACCTGTTCCTGAGCGATCTGTATGGCGAGCAGCGCATCCTCAAGGAGAAGGTCGTCCCGGAGGAGATCGTGCTGAGCTCGCCGGGCTACCGGCCGGAGATGGAAGGGTTCGAACCGCCACTCGGCGTGTACGCACACGTCGCCGGGTGCGACCTCGTGCGCGACGAGAGCGGCGAGTTCGTGGTGCTGGAAGACAACCTGCGGACGCCCTCAGGGGTCTCGTACGTCCTCGAAAACCGGACGGTGATGCTGCGAGTGGTTCCCGACCTGTTCCCGCGGTGGGGCGTGCAGGCGGTGACGGATTATCCGAACCAGCTCCTCGCGACGCTGCTCTCGGTGGGTCCCGAGGGGAGCGACGGGCCGCGGGCCGTGCTACTGACGCCGGGCATCTACAACTCTGCCTACTTCGAGCACTCGTTCCTGAGCCAGCAGATGGGCATCCCGCTCGTGGAGGGTACGGACCTGACGGTGGGCGACGACGACTGCGTCTACCTGCGCTCCACGACGGGGCTGGAACAGGTCGATGTGGTCTACCGGCGCATCGACGACGACTTCCTCGACCCACTGGTGTACCGGGCCGATTCGCTGCTGGGCGTGCCGGGGCTGATGCGGGCGTACCTGGCGGGGAATGTGACACTGGCGAACGCGCCGGGGGCGGGTGTGGCGGACGACAAGGTGGTCTACCGCTGGGTACCCGAGATCATCCGTTTCTACCTGAACGAAGACCCGATCCTGCAGAACGTCGAGACGTTCTCGGCGCTTATCCCGTCGGAGCGGGACTACATCAAGGCTCACGCGCGGGAGCTGGTGCTGAAGCCGGCGAACGAGTCGGGCGGGTACGGGGTGCTCATCGGAGAGCAGGCCACGGAGGAGGAGCTGGGGGCAACGCTGGCGCAGATGGAAGCGGAACCGCGCAACTGGATCGCGCAGCCGCTGCTCCACTTCAGCACGATCCCGACGTTCGACGAGGACCGGCTCAAGCCGCGGCGGGCGGACCTGCGCCCCTTCGTCCTCTCCGGGGAGGAGACCTGGGTGATCCCGGGAGGATTGACACGAGTGGCGCTCAGGGAGGGGTCGTACGTGGTGAACTCGTCGCAAGGCGGGGGCAGTAAGGACACGTGGGTGCTGAACGAGGAGCCAGACTGATGCTGAGCCGCGTGGCCGAGAACCTGTACTGGCTGGGGCGTTACCTGGAGCGCACGGAGAACATTGCGCGGATGGCGCATGTGGAGCACGAGGTGTCGCTGGAGGGAGGGCAGGAGGTCTGGCACAGCCTCGTCAGCACGACGGCCTCGAACGAGCTGTACTGGGAGGCGCTGCTTGAGTCGCCGGAGCTGACGCACTCGGAGTTCCTGCTGTTCTCGATGCTGAACCCGGGGTCGCTGCGGTCCACGTTCGTGCGGGCGCGGGAGCTGGCGCGGGGGCTGCGGGAGCACATCTCGCGGGAGGTGTGGGAGGAGATCAACGCGCTCTACCTGTTCCTGGCGTACCGGCGGCAGTTCGGAGCGGGCGATGTCCACGAGCTGTGCACGGAGACGCAGCGGCGCACGCAGACGATCCTGGGGCTCTACGACAACACGGTGCTGCGGGACGAGGGGCGGGAGTGGTTCCGCTGCGGGATGTATCTGGAGCGGGCGGACATGACGAGCCGCATCGTCGATGCGAAGTACCACATCCTGCTGCCCGGAGACGATTCGGTCGGGGGAGCGTTCGACCGGTTCCAGTGGGTCGCGGTGCTGCGGTCGGCCTCTGCGCGGGAGGCGTACCGGCGGCTGGGCTACAGCGAGGTCGACGGCATGCTGGTGGCGCAACTCCTCATCTTCTCAGTGGAGTTCCCCCGCAGCCTCGCGTTCTCGGTGCAGGCGCTCGCGCGGCACTACCAGCAAGCGACGGCGGAGGCGCCCAAGCGGCGGCGGGCGGGGGCGGAACGGAGAATCGCGCTGCTGAACCTGGACCTGGGGGCGTCGGACGTCGAACAGGTCGTCGACGAAGGGCTGCACGAATTCTTCGACGAGTTCCAGGCGCGCCTGATCGAGGTTGACCGGGCCATCACGGAGGACATCTTCCGCGCGGAGCCGGGCCGGGTGGCGCAGGTGCGGCTCGTCGAGGACTGAAATGACGTTCTGCCTGGGCATCAAGTGCGAGAGCGGGCTCGTCGCAATCGCAGACACCCGCATCACGAGCGGGTCGGAGGTCTCGACGGCGAAGAAGATCGCGGTGCACCAGGGCGAGCAGCACGCGATGTTCGTGCTCACGAGCGGGCTGCGTTCGGTGCGGGACAAGGCGATCACGTACTTCGAGGAGCGGCTCCAGAACAACGGGGCGAACCTCGCGCGCGCCTACCAGGCGGTGAACGCGCTGGCGGAGGAGATGCGGCGGGTCCACGAGGAGGACAACGACTGGCTCATCAAGGCGGGGCTGTGGTTCGACCTGCACTGCATCGTGGGGGGGCAGCTGGCGGAGGATGACTCGCCGCACCTGTACCTGCTCTACCCGCAGGGGAACTGGGTGGAGGTCTCGAAGGGAACGCCGTACGTGATCATCGGGGACACGCGCTACGGGAAGCCCATCCTGGACCGGACCCTGCGGCACGAGGCCTCGCTGGAGAAGGCGCTGCGGGTTGGGCTGCTCTCGTTCAACTCGACGCAGGCGAGCTCGACGGACGTGGGGCCACCGGTCGACGCGCTGGTCTACGCGCAGGACTCGTTCACGATGCAGGAGCGACGGTTCAATGCCGAGGAGCTGGCGCCCGTGGCGGACTTCTGGCAGCAGTCGATCGAGAACGCGGTGGACGAGGCGGCGAAGCCCGTGGCGGCGCTGGC
>VXRS01000113.1 GCA_009838385.1 Dehalococcoidia bacterium
CCCCCCCCCCCCCCCTTTTTTTTTCACCCGCTCGACGGCTTAACAGCCTTACTACGTGAGCCTGGGGTCGTAGCTGGGTATAAGATAAAGGCGGAGGTAGGCGGGGAGGGGTCGCGGGGTTGATTAGCACTCTTGCGGTAAGAGTGCTAACATACGCGCCATCGAAATTCGGGAGAGGTACTGACAGGTACATGGCCAAGCAACTGCTTTTCGATGAAGACGCCCGCCACGCGATGAAGCGTGGCATCGACGCGCTCGCCGACGCCGTCAAGATCACGCTGGGGCCCAAGGGCCGCAACGTGGTGCTCGACAAGAAGTTCGGCGCGCCGACGATCACGAATGACGGTGTGACGATCGCCCGGGATATCGAGCTGGAGGAAGCGTTCGAGAACATCGGCGCCCAGCTCGCCAAGGAGATCGCCTCCAAGACGAACGACATCGCCGGTGACGGCACGACCACGGCAACCGTGGTGGGCCAGGCGATCGTGCAGGAAGGCCTGAAGAACGTGGCCGCCGGCGCGAACCCGATGTCGCTGAAGCGCGGCCTCGAGAAGGGCGCCGAGGCGGTCGTGGGCCGCGTTGGCCGCAACTCGATCAAGGTGAACGCGCGCGAGCAGATGGCGCAGGTCGCGTCCATCTCGGCGAACAACGACCCGACCATCGGCGAGCTCATCGGCGAGACGATGGAGAAGGTCGGCAAGGACGGGGTGATCACGGTCGAGGAGTCGAAGGGCATCCAGACCGAGGTCGAGTACGTGGACGGCATGGCGTTCGACCGCGGCTTCATCAGCCCCTACTTCGTGACGAACCCGGACCGCATGGAAGCGGAGATCGAGGATCCCCTGATCCTCATCACCGACTCGAAGCTCTCCTCGGTGCAGGAGCTCCTGCCGCTGCTGGAGAAGATCGTTTCCCAGTCGAAGAACCTGCTCATCATCGCCGCCGACGTAGACGGCGAGGCGCTGGCGACGCTGGCGGTGAACAAGCTGCGCGGCACGATGAACGTGCTCGCGGTGAAGGCGCCGGGCTTCGGCGACCGCCAGAAGGACAACCTGGGCGACATCGCGACGCTCACGGGCGCGCAGGTCATCTCCGAGGAGATCGGCCGCACGCTCGACAGCGTGACGCAGGCCGACCTGGGCAGCGCCCGCCGCGTGCTCTCGACGAAGGAAGACACCACCATCATCGAGGGCCGGGGCAAGAAGAAGGACATCGACGCGCGCGTGGGCCAGGTCCGCGCGATCCTCGGCGAGGCGAAGAGCGACTGGGACCGCGAAAAGGCCCAGGAGCGACTCGGCAAGCTGGCAGGCAGCGTCGCCGTCATCCGCGTCGGCGCGGCCACCGAGGTCGAGCTGAAGGAGAAGAAGCACCGCGTGGAGGACGCGCTGAGCGCGACCCGTGCGGCTGTCGAAGAAGGCATCGTGCCGGGCGGCGGCGTCGCCCTGCTGAACGCCATCACGGCCCTGGACCGCGTCAAGCTCGACGGCGACGAGGACACGGGCGCCCGCATCCTCCGCCGCGCGCTGGAGGAGCCCCTCCGCCGCATCGCCATCAACGCCGGCAAGGACGGCTCGGTGGTGGTCGAAGAGGTGAAGGAGCTGAAGAAGGGCCTCGGTTACGACGCCCAGATGGACGAGTTCGGCGACATGGTCGACAAGGGCATCATCGATCCGGCGAAGGTCACCCGCGCCGCCATCGAGAACGCCGTCTCCATCGCCGCAATGGTCCTGACGACGAACTGCCTGGTCACGGAGAAGAAGGACGCTTCGGCAGCCGCCGCAGCCGTTCCGCCGGCTCCGATGTACTAGGCTCACTCTTCAACCGCCTGCCAATCCGGCGGGCGCACGAGGAACTCCGGCGAGGGGGCGCGGCGAAAGCCCGCCCCCTCGCTTCACATCCGGAGGTACCGGGGGTACCGGCCATGGCCCACTCGGAGAACGGTCTGCAGGTCGACCTGGAGGCACTGCGGGAACGGCTGGAGAACGCCGACCTGATCGTCATCGGGTTCCACGCGTTCCCCGAGCGGCTGCTGCTGGACGCACGCAGCTCGCCCAGCGAGGGGCCGCTGGTGGCGGTGGTGGCACCGGTCTCAACTGTGCAGGAGCGATACGCGTGGCTGGGGAAGCACCGAAGCTCGTTCGGAATGCCGGACGACTTCACGTTCGCGATGTGGCCCCACTCCATCTCGCTCATCCGGGAGCACGACGTACTCGCACCGATGGGCGAGCGCATGGCGGCCGTGTCGAACGAGGCCGACCTGGCGATGTCGCGGGCGATCGCGCGGCTGGAGGTGCTGGAACGCCGCACGATCCGGGAGGCGGTGCTGGGCGGTCCGAGCTGGGAGACGCTCTGGCCGGACGAAGACGGGGACTAGGCCGGGCGTTAGCCGCCGATGTGGGACATCTCGACGCGCTTGAGGTCGGCCGTCGCCTCGGTGCGGAGGTCGGAGTAGCGGTCGTCGCGAATGCGCCAGACGCGGGCGATGGCGTCCGCCAGCTCGTCATCGGTGGCGCCGGCGCGCAACAGGGCGCGCAGATCGAAGCCGGTCGACCCGAAGAGGCAGGTGAAGAGCTCGCCCTCGGGGGAGAGGCGGGCGCGGGTGCAGTCGCCGCAGAAGGGCTGCGTGATCGAGGTGATGACCCCGAGCTCGCCGCCGCCATCGCGGTAGCGGTAGCGCCGTGCGACCTCGCCGCGGTAGTTGGGGTCGAGGGGTTCGAGGGGGAGGGCGGCGTCGATGCGCTGGACGATCTCGGCGGCGGGCACGACGTGGTCGAGCACCCAGCCGTTGGTCGTGCCGACGTCCATGTACTCGATGAAGCGCACGATGATGCCCGTGCCGTGGAAGTGGCGGGCGAGGTCGACGATGGTGTGGTCGTTGAGGCCGCGCTTGACGACGGCGTTCACCTTGATGGGCCAGAGCCCCGCGTCGCGTGCGGCGTCGATGCCGGCTAACACGACATCGACGCCGACATCGACATCGTTCATCTCGCGGAAGGTGGCGTCGTCGAGCGAGTCGAGGCTGATGGTGATGCGTTCGAGACCGGCGTCTCGGAGGGGACCGGCCTGGGCGGGGAGGAGGGCGCCGTTGGTGGTGAGGGTGAGGTCCTGGAGGCCCTCGAGGGCGGACAGCTGCTCGATCAGGAGGGGGAGGTCGCGGCGAACGAGGGGTTCGCCGCCGGTCACGCGGATCTTCTCAACGCCGTGCGCGACAAAGAGGCGCGAGAGCCGCACGATCTCCTCGTAGGTGAGGATTTCGTCGCGGTCGAGGAACTGGAAGGACGGCCCGAAGACCTCCTTGGGCATGCAGTAGACGCAGCGGAAGTTGCAGCGGTCCGTCACGGAGACGCGGAGGTCACGCAGTGGCCGATCGAAGGTGTCCCGCACTGGCATCAGGGGTAGCTTACCGGTCCATCGGCTTTCGATGTGCTGGCTTCAGCCTATCGCTGGTCGCCCGCAGCGACGGGCGGGGCGGCCTCGGTGAAGCGCCGCAGCATCTCGTCGTGCTTCTCGAGGCGCTCGGCGAGCTGGACTCGCATCTTCTCCATCTTCGCGACCTTCTGATCGAGCAACGCGATCTGGCGGAGGGTGACCTCGCGGGCGATGCGGACCTTCTTCGCCTTTTCCTCGGCCTCGTCGTTCTTGTTCCACTCGGCGCGGATCTGCATGCGGACGTCCTCGGCTTCGAGCATCTCCTTGATGTCGGCGAGGGAGAACCCGAGGAGCTCTTTCAGCGCCTTGACGCGCTCGATGCGCTCCATGTCGGCGGGGGAGTAGAGGCGGAAGCCGCCGACCATGCGGGTGGGCGGGGGCAAAAGGCCGCGCTCCTCGTAGTAGCGGAGCGTGCGCTGAGTAAGCTCCGACCGTTCGGCCGCTTCACCGATCTGCAGGTAGCCGTCGTCGCGTTCCATGCCGTGTTCGTAGTCTAGCGACGGTGGCAAGCGCGTCAATGCGCCATGTCCCGCAGTGGCCGGGCAGCGGCCCACGAGCGCGAGACCATAAGCCGGATGAGGCCGTGAAAGGTCCGTTAATGAAGCCGCGCGGGGGGGCGAAAGTGGTTGCCGCCCGCGGAGGTGGAGCGCTAGCCTTCAGGGGTCGCGCTGAGGGGCGCGGCACCTTCTGAATCATCACCGATGAAGAGCGAGCCTGGGGCGCGCGTGCGCCCCGGGGAGGGAGCGCGCACGCCCGTGTCAGGTGGGGACCAGGACTCGGCGAAGGCCTTGCGGGGCACGTGGCAGGCTGTGCTGGGCCGGCTCGAGCTTGAGGTGAGCCGCGCCAACTTCGAGACGTGGCTGGCGGGTACCACGGCGGCCTCGCTGAGCGACGGCGAGCTGCTGGTGGAAGCTCGCTCGGCGTTCCGGGCGGAGTGGATGAACGAGAACCTGGCGCCGGTAGTCGAACGCTGCCTGGGGGCGGTGGAAGGCGGGGGGCTGGCGGTCCGTTTCATCGCGCCGGGCGAGGAACCGCACGCGGCGGCGGAGACGGCGGCATCCCCCAGCGGAACGGCGCCGTCGGGCCGGGAGGAGGTTGTGGGGCAGGTGAACGGAGCGTTCACCCTGGCCCGCTACTTCCGCTCGGAGGGGAGCGCCCTGGCCCTTGCAAGCTGCCTGAGCCTGGTGGAGGACCGGGAGCCGGCAATCAGCCCGGTGGTCGTCCACGGGCCGCCGGGGGTTGGGAAGACGCACCTGCTACACGGGCTGGCGGCGCAGGCGAGCGGTCGGGGACAGCGGGTCGCCTGCCTGAGCGGGGAGGGGTTCACCTCGCGCTACCAGCGGGCGCTGCGAGAGGGGAACGTCGAGGCCTTCCAGGACGCCGTGCGGGGCGTGCAGCTGCTGATCATCGACGACCTGCACGACCTGGCGGGGAAGACGGGGACGCTGCGGGAACTGGTGCACACGCTGGACGCGGTGACGCACGGAGGAGGCGCGGTCGTGGTGGGGAGCGAGCTGCGTCCGCGGGAGCTGGGGCTGCCGGAGCGGCTCTGCTCACGGCTGGAGGCGGGAATCGTGGCGACGGTCGAGCCGTTCGCGGCGGGCGAGCGGCGCGCGTTCATCGAGCAACGCCTGGCCGACCTGCGCGTAGCGCTGCCCTCGTGGTGCCTGGAGCAGCTAGCCACGGGAACGGGCTCGGTGCGCTCGATCCTGGCGGGCGTCCATGCGGCGGTGGGGCTGCAGCGGCGGGGGCTGCTCAGCGAGCTGCGGCTCGCGGCCGAAGTGGGGGCGCTCGCACTGCAGAGTCGCGGGAACGAGACGGCGAAGGCGGTGATCGAGCGGATCGCGGAGCACTTCGCGGTGGCGGTGGGCGAGGTTGAGGGGCGCAGCCGGGCCCAGAAGCTGGCACGCCCGCGGGCGGTGGCGGCGGCGGCGCTGCAGGAGCGCGGGTGCAGCTACAGCGAGATCGGGGCGCTGCTCGGGGGACGGAGCCGGAGCACGATCAAGGGGCTGGCCGAGCGGGGGCGGGCGCTGGGCGCGGAGGATCCGGCGGTCGCGAACCTGCTCCGGGCGGGCTAGGCGTCCAGCAGCAGCGCAACGGCGGCGCTCACGCCCGCGATCCCGAAACCGGCGATCACGCCCGAACAGGCCGCGCTCACGGGGGAGTGGGTTTCGCCATCCCAGGCGTCCGTTTCCACGAGGATGACGGCCGCCTCGACCGTCCGGACGGCGCCGGCGATCACCTCCAGGTCGGGAAGACCGTCGACGCAGAGCACGACGTTGCCGCGTGCCTGCCGGAGAGCGTGTGCCACCTCGCCAGAAGTCGCGCAGGGGCGGACCTCGACGCCCTGTGGCAACGGGGGCGGAGCAACACCGGCGGGGAGGATCACGAGGGTGCCGGCCATCAGAGGCTCGGGCCGGCGGCGTACTGGGGGTCGTCGTTGGTGGCGTTTGCGGTGTAGAGGGCCTCGATCTCGGCGTCGCTCATGCCGAGCAATCCGGAGAAGACCTCGCGGTTGTGCTGGGCGAAGAGGGGAGCGGGGCGGGCGATGGCGCCGGGCGTCTGCTCGAAGCGCCAGGGGAAGCCGGGGAAGACGTGCGTTCCGGCGACCGGGTGGCGCACGGTCTCGAAGTAGCCGCGGTCGTTCAGGTGGTTATCGCTCACGACCATCCAGTTGGGCATGACCGGAGCAGCGGGAACGCCTGCCTCCTGCAGAGCGGCGGCGGCGGCGGTCACGGTCTGCTCGCGTGACCATGAAGCGATGGAGTCGTCGATGTCGGCGGCGTTCGCGCGACGGCCCTCGACGGTCGCGAGCTTCGGGTCGGCGGCGAGCTCGGGGCAGCCGAGGACGCCCGCGAGGGCGGCGAAGTCGCGTTCGTCGCGCACGGTGAGGGCGAGCCAGTTGTCCTCGCCGGCGCAGGGGTAGAGGCCCTGGGGGGCGTGGACAGGGGAGGCGTTGCCGATGGGTTCGGGGGCCTCGCCACTGACGGCGTAGGTGAGCAACTCCTGGGAGAAGTAGGGCAGGACGGCCTCAAAAAGGGAGACATCGATCCAGCGGCCCTTGCCGCTCGCGCGGCGGGCGTGGAGGGCGGCGAGCATGGCGATCGCGCCGTGATTCCCGGTGACGGGGTCGGCGTAGTAGCTGCCGGTGCCGAAGTACTCGCCGGGACCGTAGCCGAGGACGCTGGCGAGGCCGCTCATGGCCTCGATGTTGCTGCCGTAGG
>VXRS01000061.1:0-2591 GCA_009838385.1 Dehalococcoidia bacterium
GGTTTCGGATCGGGTGAGGCCTAGTGGCCGCAGGGGCGCGCCTCGCCGCCTCCACCCTCGGTCTGGAAGCTGGAGCCGCAGGCGCAGCTCTTCGTCGCGTTCGGGTTGTAGATGCTGAAGCCGCTCTTCATCACCTCGTCGACGTAGTCGATCTCGGCGCCATCGAGGTACTGGGCGCTCTCCGGGTCGACGACGATGCGGACGCCGCCCCGCTCCAGGACGAGGTCGTCCTCTTCGGTCGAGCGAGCGAGGGCCATGCCGTACTGGTAGCCCGAGCAGCCGCCGCCGGCCACGAACACGCGTAGCGCGCCCTCGGGAAGGTCGCGCGCTTCCAGGAGGGCCTTCGCCTTTTCCACGGCCGCGTCGGTGATGGTGACGAGCTGAGTCTCGGTGGTGGCTTCGGTCGTCATGTGCACTCCTTGGAGCTTGTTCGCATACGAATCCGGCGCGCAAACGCCGGGCGCGGCTAAAGTATAGCAAGAGAGATGGCCCACGCGCCCGCCGGCGCGTCATCGGGAAGGGAACATGGAGCGCGTCTACCTCGACCACGCCGCCACCACGCCCCCCGACCCGCGCGTGCTCGAAGCCATGTGGCCCGTCTTCTCCCGGGACTGGGGCAACCCCTCTTCCATCTACCTCGAAGGCCAGACCGCCAACCGCTGGCTCGACGAGGCCCGCGCCCGCTGCGCCCGCCTGCTGGGCGCAGAACCCAGCGAGATCATCTTCACGAGCGGTGGGACCGAGTCCGACAACGCCGCCATCCGCGGGGCCGCCCTCGCCCAGCGCGAGCGCGGCCGGGGCGACCACATCGTCACGAGCCAGGTCGAGCACCACGCCGTCCTCCATACCGTCGAGCAGCTCGAACGCGACGGCTTCCGCTCCACCTACCTCCCCGTCGACTCCGACGGCTGCGTGGACCTCGCCGCCCTCGAAGGGGCCGTCGGGCCCGAGACGACCGTGCTCACGCTGATGGCGGCCAACAACGAGGTCGGCACGCTCCAGCCGGTTGCGGAAGCGGCGGCGCTGGCGAAGGCTCGCAACCCGAACATCGTCGTCCACACGGATGCCGTGCAGGCTGCCGGCGCCATCGACATAACGCCAGAGGCGCTCGGCGTCGACCTGCTCAGCATGGCCTCGCACAAGCTGTACGGCACGAAGGGCACGGGACTGCTCTACGTGCGCCGCGGTACGCCCTGGCAGCCGCAGATCCTGGGCGGTACGCAGGAGCGCGAGCGCCGCGCCGGCACCGAGAACGTCGCCGGCGCCTTCGGCCTCGCCGTGGCGATGGAGCTCGCCTGGCAAGAGCGCGAGGAGCGCGTCGCCCACTACCGCCGCCTCCGCGACCGCCTCCTCTTCGAGCTCCCCGAGCGCGTTCCCGACACGGTCGTTACCGGCCCCACCGACCCCGACCGCCGCCTCCCCAACAGCTTCAGCTGCTGCTTCCGCAACGTCGAGGGTGAGAGCGTCCTGCTCGGGCTCGACATGGTGGAGATTGCCGCCAGCTCGGGCAGCGCCTGCACCACCGGCTCGCTTGAGCCCTCGCACGTCCTCACGGCCATGGGAATCGAAGACGACCTCGCGCACGCCTCGCTCCGGCTCACCGTAGGCAAGGGGAACACGGACGAGCAGATCGACTACGTGCTGGAACAGCTCCCGCCGATCGTCGAGCGCCTTCGCGCGCTCGCCCCGGGCTAGCCCTCGTAGCGCTTGAAGATTACGCTGCCGTTCTGACCGCCGAACCCGAACCCGTTAACCATCGCGGCGTTGACCGTCATGTCGCGCGCCTCGTTGGGCACGTAGTCGAGGTCGCACTCGGGATCGGGGTTCTCCAGGTTGATCGTCGGAGGCACGCAGCCCTCAGCGATCGCCAGCACCGATGCCATCGCCCCCACCGCGCCGGCCCCGCCCAGCAGGTGCCCGACCATCGACTTCGTCGCGCTGATGGCGACGGAGTCGGCGTGCCCGCCGAACGCGATCCTGATCGCGAGCGTCTCGGACACGTCATTCAGGGGCGTGCCCGTGCCGTGCGCTGAGATGCAATCGATCGCTTCCGGCCCCATGCCGGCGGCGTCGAGCGCGGAGGACATCGCCTGCGCCGCTCCGCTCCCATCGTCGCGAGGAGCCGTGATGTGGTACGCGTCGCTGCTCAGCGCGCCGCCCGCGATCTCGGCGTAGACGCGAGCGCCGCGCTTCCGCGCCCGCTCCTCCGACTCCACCACGAACACCGATGCGCCCTCGCCGAACACGAAGCCGTCGCGGTCGCGGTCGAAGGGGCGCGAGGCGCCCTCGGGGTCCTCGTTGTTTCGGCTGAGCGCCTTCATGTTCGCCAGGCCCGCCACGGAGACGGGATGCAGCGCCGCCTCCGCGCCCCCGGCGAGCACGACGTCGGCGAGACCGCTCTCGATGAGCGCCTTCGCCTCGATGTAGCTGTACAGGCCGCTCGCGCAGGCCGCGGTCGAGGCGAGGGTCGGGCCGCGTAGCCCCAGTTGCATGCCCACCTGGCAGGCGCCCATGTTCGGCGCCATCAGGGGCACGAAGAACGGACTCACCCGTGCCGGTCCCTTGGCGATGTAGTTCTCCGTCTCGAGGAA
>VXRS01000061.1:2691-6616 GCA_009838385.1 Dehalococcoidia bacterium
GCCGTGAGGCCCACGGGCGTGACCGCCCCGATTCCCGTAACAAGCGCGCTGGTCATCAAACCGCTCCGTTCACGGCGCGGAAGATCACCGCGGCGTTGTGGCCGCCAAGTCCCACCGAGGTGCTCAGCGCTGTGCGTACGGGGCGGGATTTCGCCACGTTCGGCACGTAGTCGAGGTCACACTCGGGGTCCGGCGTCGTGTAGTTGATGGTCGGGGGGACCTTCTGGTCGCGGATGGCGAGGATGCAGGCGATCGCCTCGATCGAACCTGCCGCCGCCATCCCGTGTCCGGTCACCGGCTTGATCGAGCTCATGGAGACTTCGTACGCCGCCTCCCCCATGAGCTCCTTCACAACAACGGTCTCGATGCGATCGTTCAGCTTCGTGCCGCTGCCGTGGGGATTGATGTAGTCGATTTCGGCGGCGTCGATGTCGGCTTCGCGCAGGGCGCCCGTGATCGAGCGCCTCAGCCCCCGACCCGCCTCGTCGAGCGCGATCATGTCGTAAGCGTCGTTCGAGGTGCCCGAACCGAGCAGTTCGCAGTAGATGCGCGCCCCGCGCGCCCGTGCGTGCTCGTATTCCTCGAGGATGACCGCGCCCGCGCCCTCGCCCGCCGCGAAGCCGTCGCGGTTCAGGTCGAACGGCTTGACCGCCTGTTCGGGGTTCTCGTTGTCGCTCGCGAGCGCCCGCATCGAGCACCAGGTCGCATGGAACACGGGCACGAGCACCGACTCGCAGCTCCCCGCGATGACGGCCGCGGCGTCCCCGCGCTGGATCGCGTGCGCCCCCGCCCCGATGGCGGCGGCGCCCGTCGCGCAGGCGCTCACGACGGCCACGTTCGGCCCCCGCGCGCCCGTGTGGATGGAGATGTGGCCGCTGGCCGCATCGACGATGAAGTTCGCGATGAGGAAGGGCGAAACGCGCCGTGGCCCCCGCGTCTGCAGGGCCTGGTCGCCTTCCCAGATCTCCTCGTAGCCGCCGCCCCCGTTCCCGAAGATGATCCCGACGTCCTCGCAGTTCTCCTCGGTGATCTCGAGGCCGCTGTCGTCGAGTGCCTCGAGCACGGAGTTCATGGCGAAGCGCACCCCCCGGTTCATGTGACGCCGCTGCTTCGCGCCGATGCGCTCGTCGATCTCGAAGTCCTTCACCTCGGCCTGGATGCGCACGGGGAAGGGCTCGGCGTCGAAGAGGGTGATCGGACCGACGCCGCTGCGGCCGTCCAGGACCGACGCCCACGTCTCTTCAGCCGTGTTCCCGGCTGGGGTGACTGCGCCGACGCCGGTGACGACGACGCGGGGGCGGTTCACTGCGTCGCACTCTCGACGGCGGCAAAACGCTCGCTGAGCAGGCCCGTGCGGTCGTCGCTCAGGCTGACCACGTTCGTCTTCGGGTCAATGCGACGCACCAGCTTGGTGAGCACGTTCCCCGGCCCGACCTCGACGAACAGGTCGGCGCCCAGCTCCTGCATGCGCTCGACGCCGCGCTGCCAGTGCACCACCGAGGTCAGCTGGTCACGCAGCTCCGCGTGAACCTCGCCCTGGGAGCGGAGCACATCGGCGTTGATGTTGCCGACCACGGGGGCGTCCGGCTCCCGCGGCGGGAAGCGCTCAAGCCACCCGCTCATGGTGTCGCTCGCGCGCTGCATCAGCGGCGAGTGGGAAGCGATCGTGATGGGCAGCCGCACGACCTTGCGCGCTCCCGCTGCCTGGGCCGCGTCCATGGCCCGCTTCAGAGGCCCCACGGCTCCGGAAATAACGTTCTGACCCTCGCAGTTGAGCGTCGCGATACCGACGTACCCGTCACTGCCCGTCGCCTCGTCGCAGATGGCGAGCACCGACTCCTCGGAGAGCCCGAGGATGGAGGCCATCCCGCCCGGGTTCTCCTGACCCGCTTCGTCCATGGCGCGGCCGCGCTCGCGTACGAGCAGCAGCCCTTCCTCGAACTCGAGCGAACCCGCCGCCACCGCGGCTGTGAACTCACCCATCGAGTGTCCGGCCAGCACGTGCGGCTGCAGCCTCCGGTCGATGGCCGCCCAGCGCTCCTTGAGCGCCTCGAGCCAGGCCATCGAGATGACAAAGGTCGCCGGCTGCTGGTTGATCGTCCGTTCGAGCTCTTCCTCGGGCCCCTCGAAGCAGAGGCTGGAGAGCTTCGTCTCGAGCACTTCGTCCGCGCGCCGGAAGACCTCCCGCGCCGCCCGCGACGCGTGGTACAGGCGCTCGCCCATGCCGACGCTATGTGAGCCTTGACCAGGGAAGATAAGGGCGATTCGGCGCCAGGGACCGACTGATCGCTGCATGAAGCCTCGCCCGCGCGCGATTGCGCCGCACGGGCAGGCCCGAGGATAGCAGAGCCCACGTCAACACAATAGGGAACGGAAAGGTTTAGAGAAGGCTCACCGGGTCGATATCGACGCTCCACCGCCGCCCCAGCGTGACCTGTTCGAGGAGCGCCCGCGGGTCGCGGCCCCGCAGCAGGATGTGCCAGCGGTACTCGCCTCGCAGCCGCCGCACGTAGGCGGGAGTGGGGCCGAGTACGTCCGGGTCGGGCCAGCCCGCCGCGTCGCGACGCGTCCGCAGCTCCCCCGCCACCTGCGAGGCGTGCTCCAGGCCCCGCTCCTGGTTCGCGTGCCGGTAGGTGAGCCGCGCCAGCCGTGCGAAGGGCGGGTAGCTGGCTCGACGCCGGTGCTGCGTCTCGTGCGCGAAGAAGCCGCGGTAGTCGTGCTCGGCGGCGGCGTGGATGGGCGGGACGTCCGGCTCGTACGTCTGGATGTAGACCTCCCCCCGCCGCTCCCGCCGCCCCGCTCGCCCCGCCACCTGGCTCAGGAGCTGGAACGTGCGCTCGTGCGCGACGTAGTCGGGAAGGCTCAGCCCCACGTCCGCGTCGACCACCCCCACGACCGTCATGGCAGGCAGGTCGAGCCCCTTCGCCAGCATCTGCGTCCCCACGAGGATGTCGACCTCGCGCGCCTCCAGCGCCTGCAGAATCTGTTCGTGACTCCCCTTGCGGCTGGCCGCGTCGCTGTCCCAGCGCGCGACGCGCGCCCCGGGGAAGGCGCGCTTCGCCTCCTCCTCGATCCGCTGCGTCCCCACGCCGAAGGGCCGGTAGCGCGCGCTGCCGCACTTGGGACAGGTCGTCTCCTGCGTGCGGCTGCGCCCGCAGTGGTGGCAGAAGATGCGCGGGTGAAGCAGGTCACGCGTGTCGAGCCCCATCGCGAGCGCGCACGTCGGGCACGTCGGCAGGTAGCCACATGCGCGACATAACAGGAAGCGCGCCGCGCCCCGCCGGTTCACGAACAGGATTGCCTGCTCCTCTTCCTCCAGCGCTCGCCGCAGCGCGTTCCGGAGCGGCACGCTGAAGACCCCCCGGTTCCCCGCCTTCAGCTCCTCCCGCATGTCGACCACGGTGATCTCGGGCAGTGGGACCACCTGCGTGTCGCCCTCGTTGAGCGCCATCACTCGCGACGGGAGGTCGAGCCGGGTCAGCGCGCCGACCTCGGCCCGGTGGTACGTGGTCACGTCCGGCGTGGCGCTGCCGAGCACGAGCGTTGCGCCCGTCAGGCGGCACAGCTCGGCGGCGGCGTCGCGGGCGTGGTAGCGGGGCTGGGGGTCGACCTGCTTGTAGGTCCACTCGTGCTCCTCGTCCAGCACGACCAGCCCGAGGTCCTGCACCGGTGCGAACACGGCGCTGCGGGACCCCACCACCAGCCGCGCCTGCCCCCCCTGGATGCGGTACCACTGGTCGTACAGCTCGCCCGTGCTTAGGCTGGAGTGCAGCACCGCGATCTCCGCCGGGAACTGCTCGCCGTAGCGCTGGATCGCCTGCGGGGTCAGCGAGATCTCCGGGACGAGCACGATCGCCCCCTTCCCCGCCTCCAGCGCCCGCCGCGCCAGTTCGAGATACACCTCGGTCTTCCCCGACCCCGTCAC
>VXRS01000024.1 GCA_009838385.1 Dehalococcoidia bacterium
AGCAGGAGGTCGCGTCCCTCCTCGCTGGCGAGGTCGATCACGATGCTGCGCTTGTTGCTGTTGTAGTTCAGGAAGTACTGGGGCAGGCCCGCGGCTGCGACCACGCCCCGGCCCGGGTCGCCCCGCGGCGACTCGATCTTGACGACGTCTGCCCCCAGCCAGCCGAGCAGCTGCGTGCACGAGGTCCCCGCCTCGTACTGGGTCATGTCGAGCACCCGCATGCCATCAAGAGCCGGCATCCTGTCCCTCCGGAACGACTGGCGCGATGATACTCCGCGGGCTCCCGCCGAGGAGTGCGGAGAGCGTTCGCAGTGCGTGTCGTATGCTGGCCCCGTGGCGTCTGGGACAACGACGGACCGGCCAGATGAGGCCCCTGAGGACGCGCTCGACCCGCCTAACCTGCCCGACTTCCGCAAGCTCGCCCACGGCGACTTCAGCGCCGTCGACTGGCGCATCTTCTGGAGCCTCCTGCCGCTTGTGGTCTTCCTGGTCCTGAATTCGTTCTGGCCGGAAGACCTCTGGCGCACCCAGGTCGCGATCGTTGCCTCCTTCGCGGCCTCAACCTGGGTGTTCGCGACAAACCGCGACAGCGGCGTCATCCGCTTCATCACCGTGCTCGGCTTCATCGTCGTGGCAGGGTCGGCGGTTGTGGGGCTCGCGGCCGACAGCGCCAAGGCGTTCGCCGCCCAGAACATCTACAGCGACTTCCTCGTCGCCGCTGTCTGCCTCGGCAGCATCGCCATCGGGAAGCCGCTCGTCGGGGCGGTCGCGCGCGAGAGCATCCCCGCCCTCCGCACGCTGATGGACCCGCGCCACCGCGTGTTCGTCATCCTCACGCTCGTGTTCATGACCTACAACATCGGCACCGGCATCTTCCGCATCTTCCTGCTGGGTGAGTTCTCTGCCAACGAGTACGTCATCGTGAGCCGCGTCACGTCCCCCATCAGCCTCGCCTTCTTCCTCGCCGCCTACTTCATGATCAAGCGCGCCGCCGGACTCAGCCAGCAGAAACCCGCAACCTGACCCGCCGACCGGCCCGCGCCCGCTGCGTACAATGACCCCGTGGCGAAGCCGTTCCTGAAGTGGGCTGGGGGCAAGGCGAAACTTGCTCCGCTCATCGCCGAGCGGATCGGGCGGGAACCGAACCGGATTGCCCGTTATCACGAACCCTTCCTCGGCGGCGGCGCTGTCTTCTTCGCCCTGCACGAGGCCGGCCTCATCCGCGGCGCCTCCCTCGCCGACAGCAACGCCGACCTCATCGCCACCTACCAGGCCGTCCGCAACCAGGTCGAGGGCGTCATCGACGCCCTCGATGCGTACGCACGGTCCTACCTCGCCCTCGAACCCTCGCAGCGCGGCCTCTACTACTACGACGTCCGAAACCAACGACGCCTCCGCCGCCCCGACCGAAGGGCCGCCCGACTCCTCTTCCTCAACAAGACCTGCTACAACGGCCTCTACCGCGTCAACAGCAAGGGTCACTTCAACGTCCCCCACGGGCGTTACGTGCGCCCCACCATCCTCGATGCCGAACGCCTCCGGGAAGCGTCAGCAGCCCTCGCCGGCGCCGAACTCCACGCCGAGGACTTCGCCGCCGCCTGCGCCCAAGCCCGGCCCGGAGATTTCGTCTACCTCGACCCCCCCTACCAGCCCCTGAGCGCAACCTCGCAGTTCACGAAGTACACGGGCGCAGACTTCGACTTCGCGGACCAGGAGCGCCTGCGCGACGCGTTCGACGACCTCACGTCGCGGGGAGTACGGGCCTTGCTGTCGAACTCCTCCCACCCTGACATCCACGACCTCTATCGGAACTACGATCAGGACCTCGTGCCGATGGGCCGAGCCATCAACTCGAACGGCCGTGGCCGCGCAGCCATCGACGAACTGCTTGTCAGCAATCTTTCGCAGGTGGAGAGCGAGGTTAGCCGCGTAGCTCCAGCCCGAAGTAGAGCCTGAGCCAGACCTCAAGGTCGTCGAACGCGATCGCCTTGCCGGTCGAGTCGAGGTAGGCCCGCATATTCGCCGAGAAGCCTGGACCGTCGTAGGCCACGATGCCGTCGATGGGCCAGCTCTCGATGTCGGCGATCACAGCCGGAAGTTTCTCTTGCGCCGTACCTGCGGTCCTCTGGTACTTGCACTCGATTCCGAGGCGCTGGCCACTCTCGGGGTCGGTCAGGATGAGGTCGATCCTGCGCCTGGAGCCCCAGAGGCGGCGTCCGACATAGAGTTCCTTGTCGACCGTGAGTGCAAGCCTCTCGGCAAGCTCGGCGACTCGATCCCGGAACTGGGTGCCGGTCAGAGTCGACTCGCCGCGCCCGGGCACGGGTGACTAGCCCGCCGGGACCGGCGCCGCCAGGAACTCCGTGATCGCCGCCGCGTAGGCCTGCGGGTGCTCGACCAGGCCTGCGTGCGCGCCCGGAAGCTGGCGCAGCGTCCCGTTCGGGAGCGCCTCCGCCAGCGCGGCCGCGTCCGCCGGGTCGACGAGGATGTCCTCCTCGCCGGAGAGCACGAGCGCTGGCTGCTCGATGCCGGCGAGCTTTGAGGACGCGTCGTAGGCGAGGAACGCCTGCGCCTGCCGCGTGTAGGCGTGGTCCTGGGCCGGATACGGGTCATTCGCGCCGCTCTCGACCGCCTGGTTGCGACGCTGCCCGTCTGCCAGGAGCTCGGAGGTGTACAGCCACGGCGCCGTGAGCGCGAACGCCTGCTCGCGGCTCAGGTTCGAGCGCCGCGCGTCCGCCCAGCCCTCGCTCACGAGCCGTTGGCGGCCCGACGGGGTCGCCGACGTCCCGATCAGCACGAGGTTCTCGACGCGATCGGCGTGCTCGGCCGCCAGCTCCAGGGCGATTGCGCCGCCCATGCCGTAGCCGGCCACGCTCGCCGTCTCGATGTCGAGCTGGTCGAGCAGCTGGAGGGCGTCGTCCGCCATTCCCGCGATCGAGTACGGCTTGTCCGGGGCGCTCGTGCGGCCCGCGCCGCGGTTGTCGAAGGCGATCGCGCGCCGTCCCAGGGAGAGCGCGCGCAGCTGAAGTGACCACAGTCCCGAGTGGCCTCCGAGGCCCGCGATCAGCAGCAGTGGCGGGCCCGAGCCCGCCTCCTCGTAGTAGGCGACGACGTCCCGAAGCTGTACATGCGGCATGACGCGGCTAGCCTAGCGGGGCCGCTGGCTACTGGCTATCGCCCAGAGCCCGGTCCCACCAGCCCCCGCCGGTCCGCTTCCTCGATGATCTGGACCACGTTCGTGGCCGCTCCCTTGCGGATGCTGTCCGTCACCGCCCAGAGCGCGATCGCCCCGGGACACGAGCTGTCCGCGCGGATGCGTCCGACCAGTACGTCGTCGTTCCCCGCCGCGTCCACCGGCGTGGGGTAGCGCTCCCCGTCCGGCTCGTCCACCACGCGCACGCCCGGCATCGTCGCGATCGCCTCGCGCGCCTCCGCCGGTTCCACGGGCCGCTCGAACTCCGCCCAGATCGCCATCGCGTGCCCGAAGAAGGTGGGAATGCGCACGCAGGTCGCGCTGACGGCGAGGTCTGGCGCGTCGAGGATCTTGCGCGTCTCGTTCGCCATCTTCGTTTCCTCCTTGGTGGAGGCGTCCTCGCCGAAGACGTCGACCTGGGGCACGGCGTTGAACGCGATCTCGCGCTTCTGCGTCCCCGAGGGTTCGTGCCGGCCCGCGAGCGCGGCCGTCGTTTCCGTGCGCAGCCCCTCCACCGCCGCCGCCCCCGCGCCCGCCACCGCCTGGTACGTGCTCACGACGATGCGCCGCAGCGGGTTCTCTCGATGGATTGGGTAGAGCGCCATCACCATCGGCGTCGTCGTGCAGTTCGGCTGGCTCACGATGCCGTTGTGCCAGCTCAGCGCGTCCGCGTTCACCTCGGGGATGACGAGCGGCACCTCGGGGTCCATCCGAAACGCGCTCGAGTCGTCGATGACGAGCGCGCCGCGGTCGCGCGCAAGCGGCGCGTACTGCCGCGAAGCCTCGCCCGAGGCCGACAGGAACACGACATCGTCGTCACCCGCGAAGGACGTCGGCGAGGTCTCCTCGATGGTGATCGTGGAGCCCCGGAACTCGACCGTCGAACCAGCCGAGCGCTTCGTCGCGAGCAGCCGCAGGCGCCCGACCGGCGTCTCGCGCTCGTCGAGGATCTTGAGGAATTCGCGGCCCACGATTCCCGCGCCGCCGACCACCGTGATCGCGTAGGGATTCATGCTTCGCATGGTAGCGCACGGTCCCGTACCGACCCACGCACGTGGGCATGCTGCAGGGCGAAGGGAAGCGGGTATTCGGGCGCGCTAGTCGACGGTGGCGGGCTCGGTCGGCTGCGGTTCCAGTTCGACCGCCGGCTCGACCGCGGGAGGCTCAAGCGCCTTTGGCTTGGGCTCCATGTGCTCCAGCCCGGCGATGCTGAATCCCAGATCACCCAGCTCGCAGAGGAAGCTGCAGTAGGTGAGGCGCAGGGAACTGGTCGACTTGGAAGGCACGTAGCGAAGATCGCAGCGCACGCACAGCAGCATCTCCTCGCTATCCGGGCCAAAGACCGGGGTCGGCAGGGAGTCGGGACCAGATGATTCAACCATCGCACTCACCACTCTAACGCTTCGCGGACCGACCGCAAGCAAACGCGCTTCAATCTGAACGGATTCTTGAAGCGGCTTGCCGAGGCTGGTAGCCTCGTAGGGCTAGACCACTCCACGCAGCAAGCCTTGGAGGGAGGCGATGCAGCGTCCGCAGTTCCTTTCTCGCCCCACCACCCGGCCTCTTCCGTGGTATCTGGATGTGCGCAGGCTGGGCATCGCCTCTGTCGAGATGTTCGGCACGGTCGGGGCGCTCTTCATCTACTTCTTCGTCCGCGGCGGAAGGCCCGATGACATCGAGGCCTCGCTCAGTCGCGGCCTCCAGATCATCGATCTGGAGAAGCGGCTGGGAATCTTCACGGAACTGCACTGGCAGGAGTTCTTCCTCCCCTATGAGCTCCTGATGGACATCGCCAACCAGGTCTACGCCTGGGGCCACTACCCCGTCCTCGCCGCCATCGGCACCTGGCTCGCCATCAAGAACCCCTCCCGCTTCCGCTTTGTCCGAAACGTCATGCTCCTCTCCGGGATCGTCGGGATCGTCTCCTACTGGCTCCTGCCGACGGCCCCGCCCCGCCTCATCCACCTCTCCGGTATCGATTTCGGCTTCGTCGATACCGTTCACGGCAGCGCCGACGTGGTCTACCTCCAGCCCGCGCCCTTCGTGAACGACTTCGCCGCCCTTCCGAGCTTCCACTTCGGCTGGATCGCCCTTGCCTCGGCGGCTATCTGGGTGAACACGAACAACCCCTTCCTGCGTGCCTTTGCCGTCGCCCTTTCCGTCGTGATGTGGTGGGCCATCGTCGTCACCGGGAACCACTTCTTCTTCGACATGATCGCCGGTGGAGTCGTCGTAGCCGTCTGCTGGATCGCCGTCGCGTACCTCGACCGCATCGGCGTGAGCGCCCGGCTGACGGAGTTCCTCTTCGCCGGCGTACGACGTCTGCGCTCCTACCTTGGCGCCTTCCTGCACCGCCACGTGGTTGAGCGGCTGCGCCCCCACCTGGCTCCACGCCTGCGGGCGCCTCGTGTGGACGAGTGGCGGCGCTCGCGCGGCAAGGACGCGGTAGCGTAGCCTCCCGCCCGTGCCCGAGCTTGATCGCGGAACCTGGACCCTCGCCTACGATGTCGCCGGCGCTGCGGCTGCCCCCGCCGCCCTCCTCCTCCACGACATCCCCGACGACCGCCGCGTCTGGCGCGCGCTCGCCACGGACATGGTCGAGGTGTTCCGCACGATCGCGCCCGACCTCCGTGGCTTCGGCGAGAGCGGCCAGCCCCCCGACCCCGCCGCACCCTCGGCGATGCGCGACTACGCCGCCGACCTCATGGCCCTGCTCGACGCCGAGAGCGTGAGCGCCTGCGCCGTCATCGGCGCGGGCTTCGGCGCCGAGGTGGCGCTTGAGCTCGCCCTCGACGCCCCCGATCGCGTCGACCTCATCGTGCTCAACGGCGCCCTCCCCGCCGCCGACCACCCCACCTACAACGAGGCCCTCCGCGCCTGCGAGGCCGAGCGCGTCGAGCACGGTCGTCTCGCGGGCCGGTTCGGCACCGGACGTGTCGGCGCCGGCGCGGCCATGCCCCTCACGGGCGCCTACCTGCGCGCCTCCGCCCGCGAACGCTACCGGCAAACGGATGCCGACGCCTTCGCCGCCGCCCACGCCGCCCGCGCTGACCGCGACGACCTGCTGGGGCGGCTCGCCGCCCTCCCTGTGCCCGCCCTGGTGGTTGCGGGCGAGGAAGACCCCCTCTTGCCAGCGGCGCGGCTCCTCGCGGAGACGCTTCCGAACGGCCGTCTCGAGGTCCTCCAGGGCTGCGGGCGGGGCGCGCCTTTCGTCGCTCCGCGCGCCTTCGAGGGGGCGCTGGGCGCCTTCCTCGGCGATGTTCGCGCCGCCGGCGCGCACACCTAGCCGCCAATGCCCGCAGGGGTCGGGCTGCTATACTCGAACTCGCTCCCTACGACTCACCAAGGGGTTGCCAACGCAATGAAGCGCATTCTCGCCCTCCTCGTTCTCCTCGCCGTCGCCGCCTCTGTGGTGG
>VXRS01000217.1 GCA_009838385.1 Dehalococcoidia bacterium
ACAGCTCCGGCGACCGCGCTCTTGTCGAGCGTGTCTCCTACGGTTTCGTGGCAGCCGGCGCGAACGGCCTCGAGTTCGACATCCACTGCAACCCCGAGGAGGCCCTCTGCGACGGTCGCCAGGCCGTGCGCGAGGAAGCGGGCCGCATCGTGACCCATGCCCGCCAGATTCACGCGCTGCTGGCCGAGAATGGCGTGGAGAGCGGCGTCGCGGCCACCGCCGGCGTCTCAAAGTAGCAGGACGGACTCGCGAAGATGCTCCTGAAGCGCGCGACGCTTGAGGGCATCGCCGGAGGCCGCATCACCATCGCCTTCCGCCGCTGGAAGCGCCCGACCGTGCGCGCCGGCGGGGAGTTGCGCACCACCATCGGCGTACTCGCCATTGAGGCCGTCGATGCCATCTCTGAAAGCGACATAACAGAGGGCGACGCGCGCCGCGCTGGCTACCCCGCACGCGACGCCCTCCTCACCGACCTGAACCGCCGCCCCGACGGCGACCTCTACCGCGTCGCCGTCCGCCTCGCCGGAGACGACCCCCGCACCGCCCTCCGCGAGCAGGACACCCTCGACGGCGACGCCATCGAGGTCATCGCCGCCCGGCTCGCCCGCTTCGACCAGGCCAGCCGCCACGGCCCCTGGACGGAGACCGTCCTGCGCCTCATCGAGGCCTCGCCCGGCGTACGTGCCCCCGACCTCGCCGTCTCCCTCGGGCGCGAGACCCAGCCCTTCAAGCGGGATGTGCGCAAGCTCAAGGAGCTTGGTCTCACCGAGAGCCTGAAGGTGGGCTACCGCCTCTCGCCACGCGGACGCGCCTGGCTCGCCACCCGCCCCTCGGACCGCTAGCCCTCACTCCCCTACATCGACAGGTCCCGCTCGACCTCCCCCCGGGCCAGCTTCCCCAGCCGTTCGGGCAGCTCGCGCGTCCCGAACCGCCACGCCACCGCCTCCTCGAACACCTCTGCCGTCTCGGTCGGGATCCCGCCCTCGCTGGCGAGGATCCACGCTCCCGCGAGCAAGCGCAGGTGGTACACCGCCGCGCCGCTGTACAGCTTCTCGTCCGCCGCCGCCGCCTCTGACGCAAGCTCCGCCGTGACCCGGTCCGCCAGGGCCTCCGCCGGCCCCGCCACCAGCGGGTCGGCGTCCACCGTCCGCCCGAACGACGTCATCAGCCGCCCGTAGTTCTCCTCCGTGATCAGCGGCCGCCGCCGGAAGAGTCGCATCGCGCCATCATAGCGAGCCCTGCTCGCGTACCCTGACGCCATGAGCGAAGGCGTCACCGGCATCATCGTGGCGGGCGGGCTGAGCCGCCGCTTCGGCTCCGACAAGGCATCCGCCAGCCTCCGCGGACGCCCCCTCCTCCAGTGGGTGCGCGATGCCCTCGCGCCGGCCGTCGACGAGGTCGTGATCGTTACCGCCGCCGGCCAGACCCTTCCCCTCATGCACCCCGCCGTCCCCGCGACCGTCGTCGAGGACCGCGAGCCCGAACGAGGCCCGCTCGCGGGCCTCGCGGTAGGGTTCGCGGTCGCTTCCTCCCCGGTCTGCTTCGCTGCGTCCTGCGACGCCCCCCTCCTGCGGACCGCGGTCGTCGAGCGCATCCTCGGGGCTCTCGGTGACCACGACGCCGCGCTCCCCGAGGTGGGAGGCTTCCAGCAGCCCCTCACCGCCGCCTACCGCCGTGAGCCCTGCCTTGCGGCTGCCGAGGCAGCCCTGGCCGGTGGTGGCAACAAGGTCATCGATGCCTTTGCGGCCCTCGACGTGCTTGCCCTCGGCGAGGACCGGTTGACCCGCGTCGACCCCGACCTCCGTAGCTTTCGCAATGCCAACACGCCCGACGAACTCGCCGCCATCGCTGGGCTGCTCGACTCGCCCCCGTCTGCCACTCCTTCCCCCCGCCGCAAGCGCGCACGGGCCCGCACAAAGAGTCGCCGCCGCCACTAAGCCCGGCCCTGCGTACAATCGTCGATTGGCGCCCCGCGATGGGGCCGATCGAAAGGACACGAAGGCAATGAAGGTTGGAAGCGGATTCGGCGGTGGCTGGATCACCGATGCAGCAGAAGGCGCGAGGCGCGCCGAGGAACTCGGTTTCGACTTCGCCAACGTCGCGGAGACCGCCCACGACTCGATGCTCGCCGCCACCCTCGCGGCGAACGCCACGGAGCGGCTGGAGATTGCCACCTCCGTCACTATCGCGTTCCCCCGCGTCCCTATGATCCTCGCGATGCAGGCCTGGGACATTCAGCACCTGAGCAAGGGACGCTTCGCCCTCGGTCTCGGCAGCCAGGTGAAGGGCCACAACCAGCGCCGCTTCAGCGTGCCCTGGGTGCCGCCCGCACCTCGCATGAAGGACTACATCCGCACGCTCAAGGCCATCTGGAAGACCTTCCAGACCGGCGAGAAGCCCGACCACGTCACCGAGCACTACCAGTTCACGCTGATCAACCCCAACTTCAACCCCGGTCCCATCGAGTACCCCGAGCCCAAGGTCATGCTCGCCTGCGTCGGCGCCGGCATGGCCCGTGCCGCCGGCGAGGTTGCCGACGGCGTCTACCCGCACGGTTTCATGACCGACAAGTACATGCGCGAGGTCGTGCTCCCCAACATCGCCATCGGCCTGCGTCGCTCCGGCCGCAAGTGGGAGGACATCGAGCTCTCCGGCGGCGGCTTCACCGTCTTCGGCGAGACCGAGTCCGAGATCGAACAGGGCCTTGAGGCGCTCCGCCAGCCGATTTCCTTCTACGGCTCCACCCGCAGCTACCACGATGTCTTCGAGATCCACGGCTGGAAGGACCTCGGCATGGAGCTCCACTCCCTCTCGCTCGCCGGCAAGTGGGACGAGATGCGCCGCGTTATCCCGGAGGACGTCCTCCGCGGTTTCGCCCAGACCTCGACCTACGACAACCTGCCGAACTTCATCCGCGAGCACCGCGAGTACGCCAGCCGCGTCGGCTTCGGTATGCGCACCGAGACGCCCGAGCAGCGTGAGCGCTTCGCCCACATCCTCGGCGAGATCCAGAAGGTGGAGGTGCCGCGCGTGCCCCGCGGGCTTGAGGACGCCATCCTCCAGAGCGCAGCCGCCTCCTGAGGTCCTGCCGGTGGCCGAGCGCAGGGACGGACCCTATGTCTGGCTGACCTGGCTCGCCCAGTGGATGAGCGGGCAGAACACCTGCGAGTGGTCGGTCTGGTTCAGGGCCAACTGGCAGGACTACGAGCGCGTCGACGACGAGACCGACTGGGCTTCCTACCGGGCCCGCCACACCAAGCTCTTGAGGGAAACGCACCGTGCGTTGAACGACGAGGGCTACCGGGTGAAGCGGGAGAACCAGAACCGCTTCACCTACCGGCACGAGGCTTCAACCGAGGTCGTCGTTGGTGGAAAACCCGACCTCGTTGCCCTCGGCGAGCACGACAACATCGTCCTCGACACGAAGACTGGCAGGGCCCACGACTGGCACGAATTTCAGGTTCTGATTCCGATGGCGCTGCTGCCCCAGTCGAACCTCGTCGAGCACCACGAACGCCGCTTCCGCGGCCGCCTCGTCTACGAGGACGGCGTCGTCAGGAACTTCGATCAGCGCCAGGCCGATGACATCCTTGAGCAACTCCCCTACTTCCTCGACATCCTTGGCGGTTCCGAGGAAGGCGCCATGCGCATCCCGAGTTGGCAGGAGTGCCGCTACTGCCCCATCAGCAAGACCCACTGCCCCGACCGCATCGAATCCGACCCGGGGGGATGGGACGAGGACTAGAGCCGGCCCGGGTGCCCGGGGTGGTCGTCGGGAGTCGCCTCAACGCCCGGCGTGAAGCTCCCGATGCCCACCACCTCGCGACGAGCGAACAGCCACTCCCCGTCGACCTTTTCGACCTCGTCCACCCAGCGCCCCCAGTAGTGCATCTGCTCCATGCTGCCCTTGAGCCGGTGGAACGCGTACACGTACGACTGCGCCCGCGCCGTCGTCTCGCCGGTCAGCTCGATCTGCACGTTCGTCAGGTGATGGCTCGTCGCGTGGAACCCGGCCAGGATGCCCGTGAGCCGCTCCGCGATCGCTTCCCGGCCACGGGAGTCGCCCCAGTACACCCCGAGGCCGTCCGGGGCGAAGCACGCCGCCGCCCCCACCGGGTCGTTCGCGTCGATGCGGTCGGCGTACCGCACCATCAGCCGCGTGATGGCGTCGCGCTCCAGCAGGTCGCGCAGGGCGTCGGCGTCCGACACGTCAGCTCGCCTCCCTCGGGCCGCGGTACTCCCGGTTCGGCCAGACGAAGTCGATGTACGTCCGCTCGATCTTCCACTGCCCGTCGACCTTGCGGTACACGTCGTCGTAGATGCCCATCAGCATCAGCGGATTTTGGTCGGCAGGGCCGCTCAGGGAGAGGTCCAGCAGGTACCAGCGAGCTTTTGCCGTCTCCGGGCCCGTGAGCTCGATCCACTCGTTCGTGTTCGCGTGCATAGCGCCCGTGAACTGGCCCGCGTCGCCGCTGAATTCTTCGTAGCCGGCGCGGATGCGCTCCTTGCCGACCCAGTCGCCCCCGTAGTTCGGCCCGAATTCGCAGACCGCGTCGTCCGTAAACAGGTCCATGAGGCTGTCGATGTCGGCCATGTCGTAGTAGTGCGAGTAGAGGATTCGGACCCGCTTGATCGCCTCGATCTCGAGCAGTTCCTCTACGGTCACCGGGGCTGTCGATGCCATTGCGGGGCCTCCTTGTCGCGCCGGTCGCAGTCGTGCGCGCGGTAGCCTAGCACGCGGCTCCAGGCGACAGGATCAGCGCGACACGACCCGCTGCAGCCAGGGCGCGAGGCCCCGCGGCGAGAGCGTGAACACGATCAGGAAGAACACGGCCGATGTCACGACGATCGCCGGGCCGGCGGCCACGTCTCCATGGTAGGAGGCGTACAGGCCGATGATGACTGACAGCACGCCGAAGACTGCGCCCACAATCATGATCAGGGGCACCCGGCGTACCACCAGCGCGGCCGTCGCCGCCGTGGCCACGAGCATCGCCATTACCAGCGCCACCCCCACCAGCCGGAAGGCCGCCACCGCCGCCAGCGCCACCAGCACCATCAGGCCCGTCTGTACGAGCGCCACCGGTATGCCCGCCGCCGCCGCCATCGTGGGGTCGTACGCCACGAACAGCATCTCCCGGTAGAAAATGATCATCATCACGACGACCACGATCGAGAGCACGGCCATCACGATGATGTCTTCGGTGGGAACGGTCAGGATGTTCCCCACCAGGAACGAGGTCAGATCAAGCGTGTAGTTCCGCGTGCGGCTGATCAGCAGGATCCCGAACGCGAAGAGGGCCGCGAACAGGATGCCGATGGCCGTGTCCTCCCGTAGCCGTGCGCGCGTCAGAAACGAGACCCCCACCGCTGTCGCCCCGGCTGCACCCGCCGCGCCAAGGCTGATGGCGATCGAGCCGCCCCCGGCCAGGAACGCGATCGCCGCTCCCGCCAGCGAGGTGTGCGCCACGGCGTCCGTCAGGAACGCCAGCCCCCTGATCACGACGAACGCGCCGACGACGGAGGAGGCCAGCGCCACCAAAGCTCCGGCCAGCAGCGCCCGCTGCATGAACTCGAACTGCCAGGGGTCGGTAAGCCAGTCCATGCCCGCCCTACACTCGGGGGAAGTCGTCGTGGCTGTGCCGGGCGTGCTCGCGGCCTCCGCGGGCGTCTGCGTGCTCGTGGGGGTCGTGGAATGCCAGGGCCGGCCTGCTGCCTTCCTCCCCCATCACGAGTGCATGTCCGTCGAACGCCCGGTTCAGCATCTCCTCCGTGATCGTCGTCGAGGGTGGTCCGTAGGTGACGACATGGCGGTTCAGGAACAGCGTCAGGTCGCAGCAGGCGGCGGCGCAGCCGATGTCGTGCGTGCAGAACACGATGCTCCTGCCGTCGGCGGCCAGCTCGCCCAGCAGGTCGATCATCTCCTGCTCGGAGCGCGCGTCGAGCCCGGCGGTCGGCTCATCCAGCAGGAAGAGATCGGGATTCCTCACCAGCGCCCGCGCGCAGAGCACGCGGCGCTGCTGTCCGCCGCTCAGTTCGCCCGCCTGGCGGTCGGCGAGGTGGTCGACGGAGAGCCGCTTGAGCGCCGCCATAATGCGGTCCTTCTCGTCCGACCCGCGCAGGAAGCGGTCCAGCCCGAACGCCTTCCGGTAGAGGCCCATCGCCACGACTTCCCGCACCGTCACGGGGAAGTTCCAGTCGATGTCCTCCGCCTGCGGCATGTAACCGATCTGCCGCCGCGCATCCCGTGGCGCCCCCCCGAGGACGCACACGTCGCCCTCCCAGGGCTCGATCAAGCCGACCAGCGTCTTGATCAGCGTGCTCTTGCCCGAGCCGTTCGGCCCCAGCAATCCCATGACCTTGCCCTGCGGCAGCGAGAACGACACGTCCTCGATTGCCCGGTGCCCCCGGTAGCCCGTCGTCAGGCTCTTGACCTCGATGGCGGGAACCACCTCGTGCTACTCCGCGATGCCGTTGGCGATGGCGCGCAGGAACTCAACATAGGTTGGGTACTC
>VXRS01000064.1 GCA_009838385.1 Dehalococcoidia bacterium
ATGCCTGGGTGCGCCGCTTCGGCCAGATGGTGAGCGAGGAGGAGGAGCGCGAGGCGCTCGAGCTGGAGATCGAAGCGCAGCATTACTTCAAGAAGGTGTTCGACCGGCTGCGGGAGGAGCCCGACGACACACTCCTCTCGGACCTCGTGAACACCGAGATCCCCGAGTGGGGGCGGACGCTCACGGACGGCGAGCTGCAGTTGTTCGGGGTGCTACCTCCGCGTGGGCGCCCGCCACGGGCCCTACGTCGAGGACATCGACGACAAGGGGCGGCAGCGGGCGGCGTATTGCCCGCCATGCTTCCGCCAGGCGGTCGGGCGATGACGGCGGTGTACGTCGGCATCGACGTGGGACTCACCGGCGCCGTGGCGGTCGTCGACGAGGCCGGTGACCTGGTCGAGGTCCACGACACCCCGACCGCGAAGGTCGGCAAGCGCAACGAATACCTCGCGGCGGACATGGGCGACCTACTGGATGGCGTCGATGCCATCGGCGACATCGCCCTCGCCGCTGTCGAGCACCAACAAACGATGGGGCCGCGCGACCGTAGCGGGCCCGTGGGGATCTTCCGCCTCGGCTACGGGTTCGGGTTGTGGAAGGGCATCCTCGCGGGGATGCGGATCCCCCAAACGACCGTGCGCCCCCAGAAGTGGAAGCGCGCGGCGAACATCCCGTCCGGGGCGCCCAAGGGCGCGTCGCGGGTGGCGGCGATGGAGCGGTGGCCCCACCGGGCCGCGTGGTTCCAACGCCAGCGGGACGACGGGCGGGCGGACGCGGCGTTCATCGCCGCCTACGCCCGCTCACAAGCGATGGAGGCGAAACCGTAGTGGCACATCCGGGATTCAACACCGCATGGGCGCAGACCGAGGACGAACTCGGTGAGACGTTCCGCAAATGGGGCGTCGACACGTGGAACATCGAACGCGGATACCGGGGTCAGAAGGTGTACGGGCTGACCCCGGAACAACGCCGGGTCACCGTGAAGTGGCAGTCGCCCGACGGTCGCCCCGCGGCCCTGTCGTGCGACGAACACGACACCCCGAAGGAGAACCTACGCGCCCTGTACCTCGGCATCGAAAGCTACCGGCTGAACGAATACCGGGGCGTGGGGAACATCGTGGCGGCGGCGTACGCGCAGCTCGCGGCGCCGGCGTCCGCCGACCCGTTCTCGGTGTTGGGCGTCGGGCGCGACGCGTCCAATGACGACGTGCGGGCGAAGTGGCGCGAGCTCGCCCAGGAACACCACCCGGACCACGGGGGCGACCCCGCGCGGTTCCGGGAAATCACCGCGGCGCGCGACGACATCCTGAGCGAGCGGGAGGCCGCGTCGTGAGCGACGCCCAACACCGCGCCGCCGTCCGGTACGCGAAGCTCACCAAACAGGCGGCGGGCCTCGCGTACCAGGCGTCGTTGGGGAACGTCACCCCCGACGACTACCGCAAGCGCATGGACAAACTGACCCCGCGCATCGAACGCGCCCGCGTCCTCGCCGGCATCAACTACGAACCGGTCGAACTCCCCCCGGAAGGGGACCGCCGCCTGGCGGCCGCGTTGTTCGGCGCACCACCCGAGGAGGGGTAGCCATGGACACCACGACCGTTTGGGTCGTCACCATGATCGTGTCGACGGCGCTGTTGGCGTTCGTCGCCTACGAACGGGGGCGGTCGCCCGCCTGGGGCGCGCTGGGCCTCGTGTTCGGCGTGTTCGGGTTGGTGCTCGGGATCATCATCCTGGTCGTCGTCCCGTCCCTGCCACGGCGCCGCCGCGACGACGGGGGCGACCAGTGAAGGCCATCACGCTATGGCAACCGTGGGCGTCGTTGATCGCCGCCGGAATCAAGACCGCCGAAACCCGGTCGTGGCAGCCGCCGGCGACGCTCGTGGGTCAGCGCATCGCCATTCACGCGGGCAAGGAAATGGTGCTCACCCACGACCACCGCGTCGAGGCGACGCTCCAGGCGGAGTTCGGGGACAACTGGCCCTATGACCTGCCGCGCGGGTTCGTCGTTTGCACGGCGGTTCTGACGCGCGTGTGGGCGACGACCGACCGACCGGCGCGGTACGGGGTCGATGTCTATGGCGACTACAGCCCGGGCCGCTACGTGTGGGAGCTCGACGCCATCGACGCGCTCGACGACCCCGCCCCCGCGGTCGGGCATCAACGCATTTGGGAGTGGGCGGCGTGAGCCACTTCCCGCAACACCGCCACCTATGGACCTGCAACCTCATCGTCGACGGCGTCACGTGCGGCAAGGTCAGTCGGAGGAATCGGTCACGGGGGAGGCACGCCGGGGCGAGCGACACCAAACGCTCACCCTCACCCGGGCGCAGTTCTCCCACCTGAAGACCCCGACGTGGGCCGACTACCCGATGGACATGCTCGTGGCGAAGGTGCAGAGCCGCCTCGCCGCGCAGTTGTTCCCGGACATCCTCGGGGGGATGCAGGCGGTTATGGCCCACGGGCAACGCCTCGACATCACGCGTGACGTGGCGCCGGACGCCGACCCGGTGACTGGTGAGATCGTGGAGGGCGAGGTTGTCGAGGGGCTGCCAGAAGCGGCGCCCGCGCCGCCGCCGGAGCCACCGCCCGACGACGCGCGCCTTTGTGTCGCGTGCGACGAACCGCTCGCCCACAACGAACAGGAAGTGTGCGCCCGTTGCGGCGCGGACCCCGACGACGACCTCCGCGTGGGCGACGACCTGCCCCCGGGTTACGACGAAGGCGACCCGGTCGACGACGAACCCGCCGCCGAAGTAGACGAACCGGCCGCGTCGAACGACACCGGCGACACGACCGTCCCCGCGCTCCGCAAGCGCCACAAGGGGGACAAGCACGCCGCGCTGACGGCCGCCGACTTCATGGCGGTGTCGCGCATGGTGCAGGCGTTCGACTTCCCCGAGGGGATGGGCGCGGTCCGGTTGATCCGCGGCTGGCCCACGACCGACGACGGGCGACCCAAACCCATCAACAAGGAGGCGGTGACCGAATGGTGCGTGACGTACGCCGCCCCGGGTCAGGGCCTCGACATGATCGCGCACGAACTCACCATCCTGCAGGCGAACCGGTAGGCGCGCGACCCGCGCCGGAAAGGACCAACCCATGCCGAACGACGACCAGGCGGGCATGTGGGACGTGGACATCACCACGCCCGAACTCGCCGCCCACATCGACACGATGGAGGAACACCGCGAAGCGCGCACGGCGTACGACCGCGCGTACAAGGCGGTCAAGGAGGCCATCGGACTCGCCCACGAACGCATCCGGGACACGGTCGGCGCTGACGCCTACGAGGCCGGCGGCGCGCGCGTCCGCATCGGCGGGTTCGTGTACCGCGTCGGCGTCCGCGAGGGCGGGGACATCGCCATCGAACCGTGGAAGCGGGACGCGGCGATCCTCGGCAAACCCAAACCCATCGCCGAGGACGGGGACTAGCCGATGATGAAAGCAATCGCCTACGGACCTATCGGGCACACGATCTGGCGCCAGGAGACGAACGGGGGCGAGGGGGTGCGGTACTGGATTGGCGAAAGCCACGGCGAGGCCCACGAAGCGGTGTCGCGGACGGCATTCCTCGCCACGCGCGCCGACCTTATCAACCACCTTCTCGAAGCGCACGCCGACGAAGTCACCGAGCTTTTGGATGGTCAGATCATCCACCACGAGTTGGAGGGTTAGTGATGTCGTGGCGCGTCGGGACCGACACGTCCACGTGCCGAGATGATGTCGGACACCTTCGTGGGCGGCTCCGAGACGAGCACGAACGCGATCGGCGAGGGCGTCAAGATCCTGATCGAGCAGCCAGAGATCTGGGAGCAGCTCAAATCGGACCCGGACCAGTACCTGCGTACGTTCGTGGAGGAGGTGCTGCGGCTGGAGTCACCGGTGCAGATGCTGGGGCGGGTCGCGCTGAATGACGTCGAGATGCACGGCGTCACGATTCCGGCGGGGGCATCGATCGGGACGCGCTACGCCGCCGCCAACCGCGACGAGCGGCGCTTCGAGTGTCCGGCGGACGTGGATCTGGAGCGCAAGAACCCGATGGCGCACCTCACGTTCGGGGCGGGGATCCACTACTGCCTCGGGGCGCCGCTCGCCCGTCGCGAGCTGTACTACAGCTTCAAGACGCTCGTGGAGCGGGTCGACGAGATGTGGTTCGCGCCCGGCAAAAACGACTTCAAGCACCACCCACACATGTTCCTGAGGGCGCTCAAGGAGCTCCACATCGAGTTCAAGGCGAAGTAGGGAGCGGCCATGTACCCGAAACGAAGGAGTTGGAGCCCCTGGCTGGCCGTGGTCGCCGCCCTCGCCCTTGTCGCGGGGACGCTCGCGGCCTGCGGCGACGAAGAGCAGCCGCCCCTCAGGATCGGCGTGATGCTGGTCAACAGTGAGACGCAAACCGACACGGCTCTCGACCGGCTGCGCGCCTTCAAGCTCGCCATCAAGCACGTGAACGAGGCAGGGGGCGTCTTCGGCCAGCCGGTGGAAGTTGTGGAAGGCGACACCCTCAACCCCCAGGAGGAAGCGCGACGCTTGATCGAGGAGGAGGGCGTCCATGCCATCGTCGGACCCAACTCCAGCGCGGACTCGCTTCTGGCGATCGAGGTCGCGGCGCCGGCGGGGGTGCTGGTGATCAGCCCTTCCGCTTCTTCTCCCCTCCTCACCGCCAACGAGGACGGCGACCTCTTCTTCCGCACGGTCCTCTCCGACGTCGCCCAGGGGCCCGCGCTGGCTCAGCTCACGCGCGAGCGGGGTTTCGACAACGTGGGCGTGATCTACCGCGACGACGCCTGGGGCCAGGGTCTGGCTGAGGCCTTCCGGGGAGCGTGGACGGGCGGCATCGTCGCTGTCAGCTCTCCCGCCGAGTTGCAGGAGAGCTACCTCGACCTCATCGAGGAGAGCGCGCGCGAGGGAGCCCAGGCGCTCGTCCTGCTCACCTTCTGGCCCGAGGGCGAGACCATCCTCAGGGAGGCGCTCGATAGCGGCCTGTACGAACAATTTCTCTTCGGCGACGCGTTGCGGGTGGCCGATGTCGCCGAGGCCGTCGGTGGGGGAAGGCTGGCCGGCATGTACGGCACCGTCAGCAGCCCCTCCCACGAGAATCCGTCCACCGCGATCTGGGAAGAAGCCTTCCGTGACGAGTACGGGAGGGGGACAGAGGCCACCTACGTCAGGGAAACCTACGACGCCACCATTGCGATCGCCCTCGCGGCGGAGGAAGCGGGCGAGGCCGAGGGAACGGCCATCCGTGACGCGCTCCGCGGCATCGGCGCCGCACCTGGCGAGCACGTCCGGCCCGGGGTGGAAGGCATCGCCCGCGCCCTGAGCGTCATCCGGGACGGAGACGAAGTGGACTACGCGGGAGCCTCTGTCTCCATGGACTGGGACGAACACGGCGACCTCCGGCGGGGCTACATCGGCATCTGGCGGTTCACGGCAGATGCCGCGATCGAAGACGTAGACGTCATCGCCTACGAGCGCTGACGCAAGGAGACTGACGATGCGTATCGGGATCTCGATGACGACGGCGTTGCGGGCGCCAGATGCGCGCACGGGCGGCCGGTGGCTCGTCGAGCGGGCGGCGGCGGCGCGCGAGGCGGGGCTCGACAGCCTCTTCGTGGGCGACCATCACAGCACCGCGCCGATGAGCTACTACCAGAACGTCCCGGTGCTCGGCCGGGTGCTAGCGGAGTGGAACGACCGGCCGGCGGGAGCGCTCTTCCTGCTGCCACTCTGGCACCCGGTGCTGCTGGCGGAGCAGATCGGGACGCTGGCGGCGCTGCACACGGGCCCGTTCGTGATGCAGTGCGCCATCGGGCCGGACGACAACCAGTTCCCGGCCTTCGGCGTGAACGTGAAGCACCGGCCCTCGCGCTTCGAGGAATCACTCGACATCATGCGGCGGCTGTGGGCGGGCGAGACGGTAAGCTCGGAGGGGCGCTGGCAGATCCAGGACGCGCGCATCAGCCCCGTACCGCCGGACGGGGTGGAGGTGTGGATCGGGGCGGTGGCGAGGCGCGCGATCGACCGCGCGGCGCGGCTCGGGGACGGCTGGCTGGCTTCGCCGGGACTGACGGCGAAGCAGGCAGCGGCGCAGTCGGCGGAGTACCACGAACGGCGACAGATCCACGGCCACCAGGAGACGGGTCCGGTCGCCATCAGGCGCGACATCTACGTCGGCGAGAGCGACGAGGAAGCGCAGGAAGCGGCGCGGGCGGTGGTGGAGTCGGGCTACCGCGGTTTCGACAGCGAGGCGCTGGCGATCGGCAGTCCTGAGACGGTCGCGGGGCAGTTCAGGGCGCTGGAGGACTCCGGATACACGGACGTCATCGTGCGCAACCTGATGCCGACGCAGGAGCACGCAGTGGGGTCGATCCGGCGACTGGCGGAGGTGCGGGCCAGCCTGGCGTAAGCACGGCCAGCGCCCGGTTCTGCGCTACTGGCCCGCGGGGGCGGGATCGCGTAGCGTGCGCGGGCACTCTGAACGCACG
>VXRS01000027.1 GCA_009838385.1 Dehalococcoidia bacterium
TAGAGCGCTTCGCTTACACCGAAGAGGCCGGGGGTTCGAGTCCCTCATCGCCCACCAGCGTGGTATTGCCTCACCTGCAAGCCCTGTCTCCTGACACGCCTGCAGCTGCTCGCTTCCTGGGTTGTCTGAGGCTCCAACTCTCCTCCACAATACAGACCACTCAGCCCTGCCCACGATGGCACCACAACGCTTACCCCCAAGGCGGACGCATTGGAACTCCACCTCGATCCTTGGCCAGTTTTCACTGTCAACACTCGCAAACCCCTAATCGACCCTAAGCCTGCCTACCAAAGGGGCCCTATCTGGTCCATCAACCACCAGCAGCTCTTCATAGATTCGATCCTTCGAGGGTACGACATCCCCAAGTTGTATCTCCGGAAGCTTCCTGACGGGAAGGGTTACGGTTGGGAAGTAATTGATGGCCAGCAGCGCTTGCGAGCGATCTGGGACTTTATGGAAAACCTATTCCTTCTCTCCGATGACTCTGACCCCGTACAAAGTTTCCACCTAGCTGGCTTGTCTTTCGAGGATTTACACTACACCCTCAAAGACCGTTTCATGGCCTACGCTCTTTCTATAGTCGAAGTATCAAAAGCAGAGGATCAAGAAGTAGAGGACATGTTCTTGCGCCTGCAAAACGGCGTACCTCTAAATTCAGCAGAGAAGAGAAACGCGATTTCCGGTACAGTCCGAGACTTTGTACACGAAACGGCAGACAGTCATAGGCTTATGAACAAGTCCGTGCCGTTCGAGAATTCGCGCTACTCTCATGATGAACTTGTTGCACAGATGCTCTTGATAGAATTGCGAGGTGGTCCGACTTCTGTGCGTCATACCCAGCTGAAAGCCCTCTACGAATCCAGCGCTGGATTCCGGAAGGGATCCCCCCAAGTGAAGAAGCTCAAGCGGGTCATGAACTTTCTTCACAGAGCATTCCCGAACAAAGCCCCAGAGCTGACGAAGGTCAATTTACTCTCCCTCTATACTGTCGCCTCGGAAGCCATCTCCAAATACGCCCTTAGCAGTCGGGCGAAAGCCTTTGGTGAGTGGTTTGTGGGATTTGAAGAACGCCGCCGACTAGATGAAGAGAAGTCGGAAGATGAGCGAGACGAAAAGATGGTCTCGTATCAAATTGCCGTTCTGCAGCAGACGGCAAATCTTGCTTCCCAGCAGGAGAGGCAGCGCATATTGACTGAGGATCTGGTGGCAACGCTGCCAGACTTGGTCCTCTTGGACGACCAGCGACAGTTCACTTATGCACAGCGGGCAGCCATTTTTCGCAATGCCGGCGGAAAGTGTGTCAACCCCAACAACGAACCCGATTGTGAAGGGGACTGCCGATGGGACAGCTTTCACGCCGACCACATTGAGCCTTATTCGCTAGGGGGGAGGACCACTGTCGAGAACGGGCAATTACTTTGCCCGAAATGTAACCAGAAGAAGGCTGCAAGCACCGCTAGCGGGTAGCGCCACTCGCGCGTCTCGAAGGCTTCCGGGCGGAGCGCAGTCAACGCACAACCGAATCAATTCGCGGCGGGGCCTTGAACGACAGTGGGGTGAAGGGGACCTGGGCGGGACCGGGAAGCAGAGCGGGTGAACGGCCTCACGGGCGATGCGAAGCATCCAGTGCGTCGGGAGCCTGCGCGCAACCCACCCTCGTCGGCAGATCGCAGGCCAGGCGGCTGCCGGTGTCCGACTCCTCTTTTGCGTAGGGGTCGGGGCGCTCGTGCACGATGATGGCGGAACCATCGTCGTCGAATACGGAGTGGGGCTCGCCCGTGTCCAGCGTGATGCCACCGGTCAGGAAGTCGGCGCGGGCGGAACCGTCGGCGGCGGCGTAGCTGTTGAGCAGATCGCCGCCGTGCCCACCGGAGTTGCCGCGGCTGGAAGACATCGCCCGTCTCTGAAGGACGGCGTGTGCAGTGGCCCGACGGCAGCGAATCCGTGATCTCCGACGTCGAGGCGAACCAGCGCCTGGTCGTCCTTCAGCCGGATCCCCAGGCAGCGAGCGCCACCCCTCCGCCCTCTAGCTACCCGGCGTCCACGAGTAGATCCGCGCGAGGCTGCCCCCCATGAGGGCCGCTCGCTCTGACTCCGTGAGTTGGTCGGTGACGCGGAACGCCTCGACACCCTGCTCGTAGGTCAGGAACTCGACCGCGCGGGTCCAGTCGGTGCCCCACATGCACCGCTCGAACCCGAATGCATGGAAGATCTGCCCCAGGGGCTCCCAGATGTCGTCGTAGGGAAACGGCTCCCGCGACAGCGTGCACGCCCCCGACACCTTGATGGCGACGTTGTCGAGCTCCGCCAGTTTGAGGACGGCGGGCAGGTCGGCGAACGGTTGCTCGGGTGGCGGCGGCTCGAAGGGCTGGGGGAGGCCCAGGTGGTCGATCACGACCCGGGTGTTGGGGTGGCGCCGGGCGAGCTCCGTGGTCAGATCGAGCTTCTGCCAGCACAACACGTTGATCGGAATGTCGTTCGCCGCTCCCGCGGCCAGGATCTGATTGAGCCCGGGGTGATCGGCCGTCGCGTCGGGATCCACACGGGTCAACATCATGCGTGCCCCGACGACCCCGGGGGTCGCCGCCCAGCGGGCAACTTCGTCGCCGGCGTCGGAGGCTTCCGGGTCAATCGGCTTAATCAGGCCGAAGCGCCCGGGATGCCGGGCGTGCACTTCGAGCGCGTAGCTCGCGTCGTAGCGGTACATGCTGTGCGGGGAGACCAGGAGCGCCCCGTCGACGCCAAGGGCATCCATCGCCGAGACCATGTCGTCACCGGTCACCTCGGAGGGGCCTACGAGCGTCCCGGCCCAGGGTCGCTCGGGGCGGTCGCGTTCGTAGGCGTGAACCTGACAGTCGATCGTGAGCAATGCTCGAGTCCTTCTTGTGCGCCGGCGACGGGGCCTCCACCGATCTCACCCGGCGGCACGTTATCACCTCCGGAGGACTCAGCGTGCAGCGTCACTGCCCAGCGGAACGTTCGCAGAACAGTACGTGCGGGCCCACAAAGTTCGGGCTCGCCGACGTGCTCGTGACCCGGCCGCGGCGAGCGTTGACAGGGCCTGGGTTCGTGGCTACCGTCGCTCGAAGCACTCTTCAAGCATGTGGACCGTTGGTAGCCGCCTCGTGTGGTACGGGTTCGCCTGTGGACAGAAAGAGAGTCCATGGCAGGGACGGCGGGCGAGACCGAGGAAGCACTGGCGCTGTTACAGGCAGCGATGGATCCTGCCGAGGAGGCCCGCGCGCTCGATTTCGCCGCCTACCACGACCAGGGGCTCTTCGCTCTCGAGATGGACCGCGTCTTCCGGGGCGACTGGGTGGCGGTCTGCGCGGAGGCGGCGCTCGCTGACGCGGGGGACTACCTCTCCATCGACATTGCGGGAGAGCCCCTGGCGCTGGTACGCGGTGAGGACGGCCGGTTGCGAGCACTGTCGAATGTCTGTCGCCATCGCGGAACCCTCATGCTGGAACCGGGTGTCGATTGCCTCGACAACGGGACCATCGTCTGTCCCTACCACGCCTGGAGCTACGGCGACTCGGGCGCCTTTCGCGGCGCGCCTTATGCACGTGGCGTCGAGATCGATAGCGACGAGCACAGTCTCCCTTCCTTCCGCACCGAGGTGTGGATGGGCGTTGTGTTCGTGTGCCTGTCGGATGAGGCCCCACCGCTCGCGGAACGACTTGCCGGCATTGCTCCGCACCTGGCCGAGTTCGACATGGAGTCCTTTGCCGTGCCGGGGCCGCTTTCCGCCCCGGAAGTCTGGTCGGCCAACTGGAAGCTGATCGTCGAGAACGGGATGGAGAGCTACCACCTCTTCAAGGTGCACGAGAAGACGCTGGAGAAGGTCACCCCGACGCGAGGCGCCTACTACATCGAAGGCTCGGCGCCATGGACGCTGACCGGGGGCGAGATCGTGGAAGGTGAGGACGGCGTCGTGGGGAAGCTGCTCTCACGACTGTTCGGCGGGGGAACGGGTGGTGACCACTACGTGCTCGTCTCGATCCCGCCGTCGTTTGTTGGCGTCGCCACGCGGGACTCGTGGGACTGGATCATTGTCCACCCGCTGAGCCCCACTTCGACGCACGTGTTCCAGGGAACGCTGATGCGATCGTCTCCCGATCAGCTGACCCAGGCGATCTCGGACGGCTATGCGACGGCCTTTCTGGAAGAGGACCGCGCGATCTGCGAGCGAGCCCAGGCCGGGATGACGGCAAGGCTGTCGCGGGGAGGGCGGCTGGTGCCCCTGGAGCGGGTTGTCGTGGACTTCCACCACTACCTTTCGTGGCGCCTGACCGGGGAGACTCCGCCCGAGAGACATGTGCAGGGGGCGGGATGAGCTTCGACCGTCGCCAGCGCCGCAGGGTGGGCGGCGGAGTTCGCTGGCTTACGCTCGGAGCCCTCGCATTCGTGATCGCCGCCGTGATCTTCAATTTCCAGTGGATGTGGGGGCTGCTCTTCCTGTTCTGGTCGGCGCCGAGTCTCGTCACCGGCGTGACGTTTCTCGTCGAGCCGATCTACCGTGACGAAAACCCCTGGCTGTTCTGGGCGATCGTGACGTTGTGGCTGGGCCTGAGCCTGGCCCTGATCGGGATCGAGGTGGCACAGCTGGTCACCTAGCCGGCAGCTCCCAGGGGCCCCGGTTGCGTTCGGCCCCATGCCAGGTGCGCTATCCATCCTCGTCCGTGGGCACGCTGACGCCGCGGGCCAGGCGGGCATGGGCCCTCAGCGCGCTCCGGTCGACACGACGCCCGGGCTAGCTGACGCGGGACGCCAGCAGATCTGCTGCCTGGCCTGCGGCCCTCTCGCCACTGGAGAGGGCGCCGTTGACCGACGGGATGCCCATGTAGTCGCCCGCCAGGAACAGGTTGTCGATGCTCCCGGCAAGCTGCCCCGGGACGTTCGCCAGCGCAGCGAGCATCCCGGGCGTCCCCATGCAGAGCGCCTCTTCCCAGCGGTACACGCGGTAGAACAGGCCCTCGTCGTCCTCGGGGAGGGCGGAACCGGGAGGCGCCTTCCGGCGCGCGGCGCTCAGCAGCTCGCGCTTGATCTCCTCGTCGGGGAGGGGGATGAGCTCTTTCGCACGGTCGCGGCCGATGAGCAGGTCCAGCAGGCTCTTGCCGGGAGGGGCGCAGGCGGGCAGGAACACGGCCCGGTCCAGCAGGAGCGGGGTGTCGTCGTGCTCCGGGAAGAGCGCGCCATGCCAGCCGGGAGGGAGCGGGGGGTGGTCCAGGCCGATCACGACCCGGCAGCCGGTCGAGTAGCTGACGGTGCCAAGCGCGCGGCGGGTCGCGTCGGGCAGCTTGGGGACGAGGTCCGGGACCTTCGTGCCCGGGACGGCGCAGATGACCGCGTCCGCCTCGATCGTCTCGCCGTCCACCACGACGCCGGTCACCCTCCCATCATCGACGAGGATTCTCCTGACGGGGGTCGAGACGCGAATCGCATCGGCGCAGTGGGCGGCGAGCGCTGCGCTCAGCGAGCCGATCCCTCGCTCGGGCATGGAGACCCTGCCGTCGTTCAGCATCGTTTCGCCGATGTACGCCCGCATCAGGGCCTGCCCCGCGGGTTCCGGGTCGCCCAGGATCATGTCGAGGGGTCCCTTCAGAGTCACCTGCAGGTTCTCGGGTACGCGGAGCCGCTTGAGGTAGTCGCCGAAGCTCTCATCGTCGTCGATCTCGGCGAGGGGGCTGTCGCTGGCGAAGCTCATGTAGGGCTCCTCGCGATACATCTGCCGCATCACCCGCGAACCGGCCCGCAAGCCCGAGGGCGAGAGGAAGCCCATGGTGATGCCCGTCCGCAGGTGCCGGACCATATTCCAGGCCGACTGCTCCGGCGTCGTGGTGACCCACCGCCCGTTGCGGTAGTGGCCGAACTTCATCTGGGAGGGCACGAGCGGCAGCCCCAGCTCCTCGCAGATGCGGAAGGCGGTGTCGTAGGTGGAGGTAAAGACGAACGCGCCCATGTCGAGGGAGAACCCGTCAACCGTCTCGCCCTTGCCGCGTCCGCCGGCACGATCTCCGGCCTCGAGCAGGAGAGGGGTGACGCCCCGCTTCATCAGCGTGTAGGCGGCGCTGAGCCCGGCGAAACCGCCACCGACAATGACCACCCGCTCGCTACTCATATACGCGCCTCACCTCTCGCCGCCCCCTGGCTATCGCATGGCCATCCTAGGCGGGGGCTCAAGCCCGATAGGCCTGACTTCGCGGCAGGCAGCGCCACCGTCGAGTCGGCGGTGGCGCTGTCGCGCACCCTCGCGTGGTCAGGAACGCGAGGGTGTGCCCGGGGTCCGGCTAGGGGGCCTCCGGAATGTCAGGCTGGTCGTCGTAGTAGCGCGACATGAAGAGCAGCCCGTCGTGGCGGATGGCCCAGGTATGCGAGTACAGGGTCTCCGAGGACCTGACGTTGGGGAAGATGTTGCTTACCCAGATGCCATCCTCGGTGGCTGACGCAAGCTCCTGGCCGAGACTCCGGTCTCCCGACGAGG
>VXRS01000136.1:0-2658 GCA_009838385.1 Dehalococcoidia bacterium
GCCGCGCTCGCGCTTGTGTTGCCCGTGCTCGCGCAGAGCACGGCCTGCGCGCCCCGTTCCATGGCCTTCGCCACCGCCACCACCATGCCCCGGTCTTTGAAGGACCCCGTCGGATTCGAGCTCTCCAGCTTGAACCAGAGCTCGTCGACGCCGAGTTCCCGCTCGATCGCGACCGAGCGCACGAGGGGCGTGTCGCCCTCTCCCAGCGTGATGCGCGGTGTCTGCGGGGTGATCGGCAGGACCTCGGCCCAGCGCTCCAGCACCCCGCGCCGCTGCGGCTCGCTCACGGCTCGTCCGGCGGACGGAGCCCGTGGAACTTCAGCTCCCGCAGCTCCTGCTCCAGCGCCTCGATCTGCCGCTTCCGCGACCGCTCCTGCATTTCGCTATAGCGGCCGAACTCCTCGCGTACGTGGTCGACCATCTCCGAGATATCCCGGCGGATCAGGCTCACGCGCTCGCTCAGACCCGAGTGCCGTCCATCCAGCAGTGCCGTCTCCCCCCGGGCCTCGTCGAGTTGCCGCGCGAGGTTGTCGACCGCGCCCTCGACCCGGCTGACCTGGGCTTCGATGCGTTCCTGCTCGTCCCGGCGACGCCCCATCTCGGCGCGTACTTCCTCGCCGAGCTCTTGCGAACCTCGCAGGGACTCGATGGCCTCCTCGGCCCGGTGCGCCAGCTCCCCCAGGATTTGCAGCCGTTCGTGGATGACCTCCAGGGGGCGCTCCTGCAGCGTCTGGGCGGCGGCCAGCACCCGCGCCTCCACCTCTTCGCTCACCTCCGTGAGCCGCTGCAGCCGCAGGTCGAACTGCTCTGTCTGCTGCCGCATCTCCTGCTGCCAGTCCGTCAGCACGCTGAGCGTCTGCCCCAGTTGCTCCAGCTTCGACTCGCGCGTCGCCGCCTCCGCGGTCAACAGCTCGAGCCGGTCCTCCATGCCCTCCACCCGGCGCAGGGCTTCCCGAAGCTCCCGGCTGGCGGCGAGCGCTTCCGCGTCGCGGGTGCGCTCGTTCGTCTCCACCGCCGACCGCGTCTCCGTGAGGGCCGTGCGGATCTGCTCGGTATCCTGTGAGAGCTCCGTGACCTTCTGGGGGAGTCCCTGGTAGCGGGCGACCGTCGACTCCATCTGCCTGGTCGAACGCCCCTGCTCCTCGCCCTGATCGGCGACTGCCTCCACCTGGCGGCGCAGCTGCTCGAGCTCGCGTCCCAGCGCCTCACCCGCTTCCCGCTGGGCCCTCGCCTGATTCTCCAGCAGGACCAGTGTCTCCTCGATCGAACGCAGGGCAGGTTCGGAGGTCATGTGGCGCCCTCCACCCGCAGCATCGCGTCCACCTCGATCACCTCGTCGAGGCCCCGCAGGGTGTCGATCGCGCCGGTCACCGCCAGCTCGCGCGCGCGATGCGTCATCAGCGCCAGTTCGGCCGTGCCGCGCTCCTCGTCCGATTCGCGCTGATCCACAGCGGCGATGCTCACTTTCGCCTCGCCGAGGACGCGCGCGATCTGCGCGAGCACGCCCGGCTGATCGACAACGGTCATGCGGAGATAGTAGCGCGTCTCCAGAGCCCCCAGCCCCAGGGCTTCCCCGCTGCGCCAGGGACCCGGGTCCCAGCGCGGCTGCGCACCCTCCGCCAGCGACCGCGAGATATCGAGCACGTCGGCCAGCACGGCGCTCGTCGTTGGCGCTGCGCCCGCCCCCGCGCCCTGGAACGTGAGCGTCCCCGCGAGGTCGCCCTGGATCTGCGCCGCGTTCTGCACGCCGTCGACGCGCGCAAGCGGCTCCGACTCTGGCAGGAGCGCCGGGTGCACGCGCGCCAGCACGCCGTCTTCGTGCCGCTCGGCGATGGCCAGCAGCTTGATCACGTAGCCGAGCTCGCGCGCGTACTCAAAGTCCTGCGGGGCCAGCGAACGGATCCCCTCCGTGGCCACCGCCTCGGGTGGCACGTAGGTCCCGAAGGCGAGGCCCGCCATGAGTGCGATCTTGAAGGCCGCGTCGTGACCGTCGACATCGTTCGTCGGGTCCGGCTCGGCGTAGCCCAGATCCTGCGCCTCGGCGAGCGCGTCCTCGAAGCTGTCGCCGCGCTGCGCCATGTTCGTCAGGATGAAGTTCGTGGTCCCGTTGATGATTGCCCGGATCGCGACCACCCGGTTCGCGGGCAGGTCACGCAGGAGCGGCGAGATGACCGGGATGCCGCCGCCCACGCTCGCTTCGAAACGCAGTGCCGCCCCGTTCCCGCGGGCCAGTTCGAACAGCTCCGGCCCCGCCTTCGCGATCAACTCCTTGTTGGCCGAGACGACGTGCTTGCCGCCCGCCAGCGCGCGACGCACGTAGTCGCCCGCGGCGCCGTCGCCGCCGATCACCTCCACCACGACATCGATGGAGGGGTCGTCCAGCACATCGCCGGCGTCGCCAGTGAGCACCCCCGCGGGCAGGTCGATGCCGCGGGACCGGGTCGGATCCTTGACCGCCACGCGGCGCAGCGTGAGCGACGCGCCTGTCTGCTCGCGGAACGGGTCGGCTCGCTCCAGCAGTGTCGCCACCACCTTCTCGCCGACGTTGCCCATGCCCAGGAAGCCGATGCCGATTTCGTTTGCCACGGTCTAGCTCGCCTCTTCGATCGCCCAGTTGGCGTCGTCTGTCGTGAAGTCGCGCTCGATTGTCACACGTTC
>VXRS01000136.1:2758-4364 GCA_009838385.1 Dehalococcoidia bacterium
GTCTCGCCGATCTCCTCGCGCAGCGACTCGCGGAGCCGCGTTTCCGCCTCCCGCGCCCTGGTTTGCTCGCGGTAGTGGCTGTCGCTCAGTCCCGAGTTACGCAGCTCGTCCCGGTAGCGATTGTCGAACAGGCTGCCGCGCGACGTGTCGAGGGGGACGCCGAGCCAGACCGCAATCGCGGCGGTGACGTCGTCATCGCTCAGCACGATCCCGCGTTCCGCCGCTGCCGTCAGGACGAGTCCTTCCTCCTCCAGCTTGCCCAGCAACGCGTCCGTCAGCAGGAGGCCGCTGGTGGCGCCCTCGGCCCGCGCGAACTCGGGCAGACGTGCGGCGTAGTACGAGAGCGAGAACTCCTCCTCGCCCACGCGCAGCACTGTCTTGCCTGGCTGCGCGATGCTGCTGTCGTACCAGTTGTAGGCCAGCAGGGCGACCACCACGAGGAGGGCTGTTACCGCCACCCCGATGATCCCGAAGCGCGCCAGTCGCTGTGCGGAGAACCTGTCGCCTTCGCCGGCACGCGCGGCGGCGCGCCGCCCCCGCTGGGCGCCGGGCAGCCCCGTCGTGCGGTCGCGACGCGTCATCGGGTCGAGAACCTAGCCCCGCAGCGGGAAGATGCGGGTCTCGCGAACGTGCTGCAGCGTGTAGGGCAGCAGCCCCACGTGGCGCGCGCGCTTCACCGCGTGCGAGATCGCCCGCTGCGCCAGCGCGCAGGTCGCCAGCTTCCGCCGCGGCTCGATCTTTCCGCGGTCGTTGATGAAATGCCGCAGGCGGTCGACGTCCTTGTAGTCGACCTTGTATTCGTCGCCCGGCGAGCAGCGCACCTTGTTGCAGAGGCGGCACAGGCGTCGCCGGCCGCCGAAGCGCCGGCCGCCGCCGCCCCGCCGGGGACGGTCCCCCGGACCCCGACGGTCGCCGCCTGGTCGATCCCCGCCCGGTCGATCGCCGGGAGGGCGGTCGCCGGACGGACGAAAGTCGGCAGGGCGGTCGCCGGCTGGCGGTGCGCCTGCGCCCGGCGCAGCCGCCGGAGGCGTGAATGGTCGTGGTTCAGTCATCGTGTTCTCCTCCCGATGGGTTTCGTGCGCTCGTGCGCACCGGGTGGGGGGACCGCCGGGCGGCCCCGGATTACGTTCTATTCGAAGGGCAGGTCGTCTACGTCGGAGGGCGCGGCGCCGCGGCTACCGCCCCCGCCACCCCAGTCGCCTCCACCGCCGCCTTCGCCGCGGCGGTCGAGGAACTCGATGTTGTTCGCGATGACCTCGGTGCGGTAGTGGCGCACGCCCTGGTCATCGTCCCAGTTGCGGGTCCGCAGGCGGCCCTCCACGTAGAGCTGCTTGCCCTTCGTGATGTACTGGCTGATGCGTTCCGCGCGATCACCGAACAACACCACCTGGAACCACTCCGTCTCGTCCTCCCACTCGCCGCTCTGCTGGGCGCGGCGGCGCGAGTTGACGGCCATGCTGAAATCGGACACCGCCGTGCCGTTGGCGGTGTAGCGAAGCTCCGCATCCCGGCCCGTGTTGCCAATGATCATCACCTTGTTGAGGTTGCCCATGTGCGGCTACTCCTTCGCGGTGTCGTCGTCCGCCTGTGGTTCGGACTCCTCCGC
>VXRS01000136.1:4464-6424 GCA_009838385.1 Dehalococcoidia bacterium
GGCGGGCGGCGCCTCAGGCGCGCCCTCGAACCTCGGCCCGGTCGGCGAACCCGGCCCCCGCGACCCCGCCGGTGCGAGCGCAGGCCTCGGCGGCGGCAATTCGTCGGCCCGCACCACCAGGTGGCGGTAGACCCGCTCCTCGATCTCGAAGTCCGCGTTCAGCGGCTTCACCGCCTGCGGGTCGAGTTCGATCCGCGTGACGATGAAGTCCGCATCGAGCTGCTTGTTCATGGGGTAGGCCAGACGGCGGCGGCCCCAGTGGTCGACCTCCGTGACCGACCCGCCGTTTCGTTCGACAAGACTGGTGAGGTGTTGGACGCTGGCGTCCTGGCCGCCTTCCTCGATCACTGCGAGGTCGTACACGGCCATCAATTCGTACTCGCGCATAGCGCTCCGGATACCGAACGGTGGGTTTCCCCCGACTCCGTGGTCGGGGCGCCCGGCTGCTCAGGGAGCGTAGCACTGCCCCCATGTGTGCTCAATGCAATGACGGTGACGGATGCGCGTTTCTTTAGGCGTCGGTGATTCCCGGCACCGGATACGCCCTCGCGAACTCCGCGACTTCCTGCCGAACGCCCTCGCGCACGCCCTCGCCGTCGGGGTCCTTCAGGACATGCGCGATCCATGCTGCCAGCCGCCGCATCTCCTCCGCGCCCATGCCCCGTGAGGTCAGGGCGGGGGTGCCGATGCGCAGCCCGCTCGTCACGAACGGGGAGCGCTCGTCGTACGGGATCGTGTTCTTGTTCGCGATGATGCCCGAGCCCTGCAGGGCGTTCTGCGCCTTCATCCCGCTGATGCCGAGCGTGCTGCAGTCGATCAGGACGAGGTGCGTGTCCGTGCCGCCCGACACAAGCCGCAGGCCGCCCTCCTGCAGCGCATCCGCCAGCGTTGCCGCGTTCTCCACGATTTTGGCCGCATACGCCTGGAACTCGGGCTTCGCCGCTTCTCCGAAGGCCACCGCCTTCGCCGCGATGCTGTGCATGTGCGGCCCGCCCTGAGTGCCGGGGAAGACCGCCTTGTCGAGCGCTGCCCCGTGCTCCTCTTTCGTGAGCGCAAGAGCCCCGCGCGGACCCCGCAGCGTCTTGTGCGTCGTCGTGGTGACGATGTCGGCGTGGGGCACCGGCGAGGGGTGCGCGCCTCCCGCCACCAGCCCCGCGAAGTGCGACATGTCGACCAGCAGCAGCGCCCCCACGTCCCGAGCGATCTGCGCGAACGCGGGAAAGTCGAACTGCCGCGGGTAGGCCGTGGCCCCCGTCACGATGATGCGCGGCTTCGCCTCCGCCGCCAGCTCCGCGACCGTCGCCATGTCGACCACTTCGCTCTCGCGGTCCACGGAGTAGGGCACGAAGTTGTAGAGCCGCCCGCTGAAGTTCACCGGCGAGCCGTGCGTGAGGTGCCCGCCTTGCGTCAGTTCCAGCCCGAGGAACGTGTCCCCCGGGTCCGCGAAGGCGAGGTAGGCGGCCATGTTGGCCTCCGCCCCCGAGGTCGGCTGCACGTTCGCGTGCTCCGCCCCGAAGAGCGCCTTCGCCCGCTCGATCGCGAGCGACTCGACCTCGTCCGAGTGGGCGTTGCCGGCGTAGTACCGCTTGCCCGGGTAGCCCTCGGCGTACTTGTTCGTGAGCACCGAGCCCGTTGCCTCCAGCACGGCTGCCGAGGCGTAGTTCTCGCTCGCGATGATCTCCAGCGTCTCCGTCTGACGCTTCTCCTCCGCCGCGATGACCGCGGCGACTTCCGGATCCCGTTCCTGTAGTGCGCTCATCCGCGCCCTCATTGATGTGGTATCGACCGATCGTAGCGCGATCCCCACCCGTGCGCCGTACACTTCCCTTTATGCGCGACCACACCGAGCGCCTCCTCGAAGCCGCGAGCGGCGGCGAGCCCGTCCTGCTCGCGACCGTCCTCGAGCCGGGCGCTGCTTCCCTGGAGCAGGGCGCGAAGCTGCTCGTCGAGCCCGGCGGCG
>VXRS01000158.1 GCA_009838385.1 Dehalococcoidia bacterium
GAGGGCCTCATCGAGCATGGCCGCGCGGGTGCGGCGATCGAACTCGTCGCCGCCGAACCAGGGACCCTGCTCGTCGGGGGCACCGAGACCGACGGAAAGGGTGAGGCGGCCGCCGGAGAGGTGGTCGACGGTGGCGGCCTGGCGGGCGATCAGCCAGGGACGGTGCCAGGCCAGTGGCGTGAGCATGGTGCCGAGGCGGACGCGTTCGGTACTCAGGGCGACGCCGGAGAGGAGCACCCAGGCGTCCGCGAACGCCATGACGGGCTCGTCGGGAGCGGCGGCGTAAGGAGTGTCCCAGAAGAAGACGCCGTCCCAGCCGGCCTCCTCGGCGTCGACGGCGAGCTGGATGAGGGTGGCGGGGTCGCCGCCGTAGCCGGTGTTGGGAAGGGTGACACCGAAGCGCATCGGGGGCTGAGTTTAGGGGAAGGCGGCCTACGCAGGCGCGGGCGCTACCACCAGATCATCTCGTCGACGTCCTCGGGGAGGTCGTCCCAGTCGGTGGTCCAGAGGCCGGAGCTAAGGTACTTCCAGCCGCCGTCGGCGAGCAGGCAGACGATGTGCTGTTCGCCTTCGAGGCGCTCGGAGACCCTGATGGCGGCCCGCACCACGGAGCCGCTGCTGACGCCGGCGAAGATGCCTTCCTTCTCGGCCAGGTCGCGGGTGAAGGCGAAGCTGGTCTGGCTATCGACGACGATCTTCCCGTCGAGGATGGACTCATCGAGGATCTCGGGGATGAAGCCCTCTTCGAGGGCGCGGAGGCCCTGCACGTTGTCGCCGGGGTGGGGGGCGGCGGCGATGACGCGGATGTCGGGCTTGCGCGCCTTGAGGCCGCGGCCGGTGCCGGTGAGGGTTCCCCCAGTACCCAGGCCCGCGACGAAGGCGGTCGTCTCGGGGAGGTCGCGCAGGATCTCGACGGCCGTTCCGTGCTCGTGGGCGGCGGGGTTGGCCTCGTTCCCGTACTGGTAGGGGAAGTGGTAGCGGCCAGGGTCGGCGGCGACAATCTCCTTGGCTTTCACGATAGCGCCGTTCGAGCCGAGCTCGCCGGGGGAGTAGATGATCTCGGCGCCGAGGGAGCGCAGCAGGAGCGAGCGCTCCTCGCTGACGTTCTCAGGCATGACGCAGACCACGTGATAGCCACGAAGCTTGCCGATGAGAGCGAGTCCAATGCCCGTGTTCCCCGAGGTGGGCTCGAGGATGGTGTCGCCGGGCTTGAGCTCGCCGCGCGACTCGGCTGCTTCAATCATCGCCTTCGCGATGCGGTCCTTCACTGAGCCGGTGGGGTTCTGGCCCTCGAGCTTGGCGTAGATATGGACGTCGGGGCGGGGCGCGAAGGCGCGCAACTCGACGAGGGGGGTATCGCCGATGAGGTCGAGGATGGAGCGGTAGAGGGCCACGGCGGGGCGGGGCTAGCCCCCGGCAAGGGCGGGGAGGATGTCGAGGACGTCTCCGTCGCTGAGGGCGGTGCCGGCGCCGCCCATGTAGCGGATGTCCTCATCGTTGAGGTAGACGTTGACGAAGCGCTGGAGCTCCCCGTCTTCGCCGTACATCTGGGCCTTGAATCCGGGGTAGCTGGCCTCGATATCGTCGACGACCTCGGCCACGGTCGCGCCCCGCGCCTCGATCTCCTTCTGCCCGCCAACGAGCTTCGAGAGGACAGCGGTAACGCGGATGCGGACGGTGGGCGCGGTGGCTGAGGTCACGGGCTGGTTCTCCTGGCGGTGGGTTCGGGCTAGACGGCGGCTTCCTCTTCCTCCGGGTGGGGGAAGGGGGCGCCGCAGAACTCCTCGTAGTCGATGAGCTCGGTGATCGTGGGGTTGTCGCCGCAGAGGGGGCAGTCCGGGTCTCGGCGGATCTTGACGGTGCGGAACTCGAGCGAGAGGGCATCGTAGAGGAGGAGGCGGTTGACAAGGGGTTCTCCCTGTTCGAGGACGAGCTTGAGCACCTCGGTGGCCTGGATGCTGCCGATGGTGGCGCACATCGCACCCAGCACGCCGGCCTCGGCGCAGCTGGGCACCATGCCGGGCGGGGGCGGCGCCGGATAGAGGCAGCGGTAGCAGCTCTGGTCGGGCAGGTAGGTCGTGGCCTGGCCATCGAACATGAGGATGGAGCCGTCGACCAGCTTCTTCTTGCGGAGGAAGCAGGCGTCGCTCACCAGGTAGCGCGTGGCGAAGTTGTCGGCCCCGTTCACGACGATGTCGTACTGGTCGATGATCTCGAAGGCGTTATCGCTGGTGAGGGGCGCCTCGTGGAGGACGACATTGATGTTGGGGTTGTGGGAGAGCAGGGTCTCCTTCGCCGACTGCACCTTGGGGCGGCCGATGTCGTCGGTCTGGTGGAGAATCTGGCGCTGCAGGTTGGAGCGGTCGACGATGTCGAAATCGATGAGGCCGATCGTGCCGATGCCGGCGAGGGCGAGGTAGAGGGCGACGGGGGAGCCGAGCCCGCCAGCGCCCACGACGAGCACCCTGGCCTCGATGATCCTGCGCTGCCCGGCGCTCCCGACCTGAGGCATGATGAGATGGCGGCTGTAGCGCTCGACCATCTCGGGCGTGAGGACGACGTCGGAGCCGCCGGCGAGGGCAGGGATGAAGGCGACCTCGTCGCCGGTGGCGAGGGCGGTGGCCTCACCGTCGAGCGTGTCGATCTCGACCTGGTTCACGTAGACCCCGATGTGGGTCGCGATCTCGCCGTCGGCATCGCGCACCTGGAGGCCGAAGCCGGGGAACTGCGTGTCGAGGTCGTCCACGACCTCGCGCAGGTTGGCGCCGGTGGCGCGCACCTGGACGCGGTTGCCGACGAGGTGGCGGAAGGGGGTGGGGACGTAGACGTTGACGGTCACTGGCTGCGCCTCGCTGCTGGGCCCGTCCTGGGGGCCGTCGGATTGTGGAGCGGCTCCCGCCGCCGGGCTAGAGGTCGACACTGAGGTACCGCTCCCCGGTATCACAGAGGATGGTGACGATACGGGCATCCTCGCCCAGGCGCTCGGCCACGGAGAGGGATGCGATGACGTTGGCGGCGGCGGAGATGCCGACGAGAAGGCCCTCCTCGCGGGTGAGGCGGGCGGTCATGGCGAAGGCGTCCTTGTCCTCGATGCGGATGACCTCGTCGTAGACCTCGCGGTCGAGGACGCCGGGCACGAAGCTGGCGCCGATGCCCTGGATGCCGCTGAGCCCTGGGCGTCCGCCGCTGAGGACGGGCGAGCGGGCGGGCTCGACGGCGACGATCTGGATGCGGTCGCCGAGCTCCTCGCGCAGCACCTGGCCGACACCGGTGATGGTCCCGCCGGTGCCGACGGCTGCGACAAAGGCATCGATCTCGCCGTCGGTGGCGGCAAGGATCTCGCGGGCGGTGGTGCGGCGGTGGACGTCGGGGTTGGCGGGGTTCTCGAACTGCTGGGGGACGAACACGTCGGACTCGGACTCGGCGAGCTGGCTGGCGGCGAAGACGGCGCCGGTCATGCCCTCGATGGCGGGGGTGAGGTGAACCTCGGCGCCGAAACGCTCGAAGAGGCGGCGGCGCTCGACGGACATGTCCTCGGGCATGGTGAGGATGAGGCGGTAACCCTTGACGGCGGCGACCATGGCGAGGCCGATGCCGGTGTTGCCGGAAGTCGGCTCGATGATGGTGGCGCCGGGGCGAAGGGCTCCGGAGCGCTCGGCATCCTCGATCATGGCGAGGGCGATGCGGTCCTTGACGGAGCCGCCGGGGTTCATGCTCTCGAGCTTGCCGTAGATGGCGGCGGAGCCTTCGGGCACGACGCGGTTGAGCCGCACGAGGGGAGTCGCCCCGACGAGCTCAAGGATGGAGTCGGCGACGCGGGGTCGTGAGGGAGCGGTCATATCTGGTACCTCCCGGCGACGGCCTGGGGCTCCTTCGCATGGAGGTCGGCGATGGAGTAGCTGGCGAGGATGGCGACGGTCGCTGCCTGGATGCGCTCCCATATCTCGCGCTGGCCGCACTGATGGGGGTGGTCGGTGCGGTCGGGGGGCTCATCGAGCCAGGCGATGGGCGCCAGGCTGCCTTCGAGGGCGACGATGGCATCGAGGACAGAGATCTCCGCAGGGTCGCGGGCGAGCTCGTGGCCACCGGCGGGTCCGCGCTGGGAGCGCACAAGCCCGGCCTTGCGCAGGGTGGTGAGGAGCTGGTCGAGGTACTGCTCGGGGACGTGGCGGCGGAGGGCGATCTCGGAGCACTGCAGGGGGCCCTGGCCGTAGTGGTCGGCCAGCTCGATGAGGGCCCGCAGCCCGTAGTCGCCCCGTGTGGAACAGCGCATCTGACCTCGCCCGCGGCGGCGGTTCCGCCGCAAGACTCGCCTCCTGCCTAAAGTCGAGTAAGTCTGTCAACAATCGTAGTCGGCGTCGGCGAGAGGGGCAACCAGTGGTCCCGGATCTTTGGAAGGCAGAGCCAAGGGGCGGTCGCTGCTACCCTTGAACGGCAGCTTTCCGTGGGGTTGGACCGTTCGCTTACGTCGCGCGTGACCTTCCGTTCCTGAACCGGCTACGCGAACAGGTGCTGTTCGCGGCGGGTCCGATTGGGTCGACGATCCTGTCGCTGAAGCCGACGCCGGAAGACTACGGCGGGCTCGATGGCTGCAACGAGTACCTGACGGTCTCGAAGCCGGAGCTGCTGGAGGGCATCCAGCGCAGCTTCTACGAGGCTGGCTGCGACGCGGTCGATTCGGCCACGTTCGGGGCGAACCGCGTGGTCTTCGCCGAGTACGACATCGAGGACCGCGTGCGCGAGATCAACCGGCTGGCGGCGGAGCAGGTCGGGCGCGTGCGGGACGAGTTCTCAACGCCGGAGTGGCCGCGCTACAGCCTGGGGACGATCGGTCCGGGGACGAAACTGCCTTCGCTGGGACACATCGACTACGACGAGCTGGTCGAGAGCTACCGGGAGCAGACGCGTGGGCTGATCGAGGGCGGGATCGACGTGCTCAAGGTGGAGACGTGCCAGGACCTGCTGCAGACGAAGGTGGCGCTGGGCGCGATCGAGGACGTATTCGGCGAGATGGACGCGCGCCTGCCGGTTATCGCGAGCGTGACGATCGAGACGACGGGCACGATGCTGCTGGGCTCCGACATCGCCTGCGCGCTCACGACGCTGGAGGCACTCGACACCGTCGACATCATCGGCATCAACTGCGCGACGGGGCCGGAGCAGATGGTGGAGCACGTGCGCTACCTGGCGCAGAACTCGCGGCGGCCGGTGTTCATCGGGCCGAACGCGGGACTGCCCGAGATCCGGGACGGGGAGACGTGCTACCCGCTCACGCCCGAGGCGTTCGCGCGCTACCAGCGCATCTTCGTGGAGGAGATGGGGGCGAGCATCGCGGCAGGGTGCTGCGGGACGACGCCGGAGCACTTCGAGGCGGCCATCGCGGCGGTGGGGCGGCCGCGGCCCAAGGCTCGGCCGGAAACGATCGAGGCGGCCTGCAGCTCGCTCTACACGAGCGTGCCCTTCGAGCAGGACACGTCGTTCCTGGTGGTGGGGGAGCGGATGAACGCGACAGGGTCGCGGGCGTTCCGGGAGCTGCTGCTGGAAGAGGACACGGAGGGGGTGGTGGCGCTGGCGCGGGACCAAGCCGCGGAAGGCGCGCATGTGCTCGACCTGATGGTCGACTACGTAGGTCGCGAGGGCGCGCCGGACGTCGAGCGCTTCGCGCGGGAGCTGCGGACGCAGGCCACCTTGCCGCTTGTGTTCGACTCGACAGAGGTGCCGGTGATCGAGACGGCGCTGAAGCTGTACGGCGGCAAGGCGGTCGTGAACTCGATCAACCTTGAGGACGGGGAGCGGAAGATCACGCGGCTGCTGCCGCTGATCAAGCGGTTCGGGGCGGCGGCCGTGGCGCTGGTGATCGACGAGGAGGGGCAGGCTCGCGATGTCGACTGGAAGCTGCGGGTGGCGCACCGCATCCACGAGATTGCGGTCGACCGGTACGGGATGGAGCCGGGCGACCTGCTGTTCGACATGCTCACGTTCCCGCTGGGGGGCGGGCAGGAGGACCTGCGCGGAGACGCCATGGCGACGCTGGAGGCGATCCGGCGGGTGAAGACGGAGCTACCGGGAACGCACACGATCCTGGGGGTCTCGAACGTGTCGTTCGGGCTGAAGCCGGCGGCTCGGCGGGTGCTGAACTCGGTGTTCCTGGCGGAGGCGGTGGAGGCGGGGCTGGACGCGGCGATCGTGAACGCGCGCCAGATCCGCCCGCTGAGCCGCATCCCGGAGGCGCAGCTCGAGGCGGCGCGCGACCTGATCTACGACCGGCGCCGAGAGGACTATGACCCGCTCATCCACTTCCTCTCCCTGTTCGAGGACGTGGAGGCGGCGCCGAAGCGGGCGGAGGAGCAGGCCGCGCTTCCCGTGGACGAGCGGCTGAAGCAGCGCATCATCGACGGGGACCGGCGGGGGCTGGA
>VXRS01000193.1 GCA_009838385.1 Dehalococcoidia bacterium
CCCCCACACTTTTTTTTAAATGATAGGGCGACCACCCACATCAACCACTCTCTATTCGTCGGCAGCGTCATATGTGTAAAAGACACCGGGTGAGGGACGGGGTGGGGAAGGCAAACCCATCAATGGCACGCACCGCTTGGGATGCCAGGTTCGTGCGGGCACACACCATTCCTACACCACTGCACACCCATCCAACCCACTCGCGCCTGGTCACCCGACAGGAAACTCCGTGTCCAACAGCCCCCTGACCGCCTCCACTGTGTTCAAACCCTTGGCCGTCAAGATATCGGCTATGTCCTTGCCACAAATGAAGATTATCGGGTGACCATCCTCCCGGACCTCTTCATAGGCCTGCCGTCCTATGGCTGACGTCGTGACCATGACCCCAAATTGGCGATGCCGTATTCGGGAAATCAGTCGTGACACATCGCTCACGCCCACAGAGTTGGACGGCTTCCCGCTCACAGCCGGTCGGTAGCATTTCGCCTCCAAAGCGAACTCAACGTGGACCGGGTCATCCTGGATCCCAAGGCGATATCTACCTACCGCGTCCCGCCCTCCGTCCCTCGAGTAACGGGTGACATGGTCAATGACAGCCTTTGGTTCCTGAAGCGCAAACAGATGGGCGGCGAATCTCTCAAATTCGCGGGGGGATTCCTGAAAATGCCTCCATACCGCGTCGAGGATTGCTCTCTTTTCGCTCGTCTCCGGAACCTGCTGCTCTGGCGACCGAATAGTTGTAGTGCTTTCTGCTTGGAGGACACGATATCGACCTGTGTGAACCCACTCTTTCCACGCGCCAGGAGCATACGGGGACTCCCGGATCCCTTCCGCGAGGTCTCCTATCCAACGCCGGCTGATAGTGGGGGCATCAAGTATCGAGAAGACACTGCGGTAATTTTGAAACCGTTCACCCTTGAACGTCTTCCAGACAGCGACTAGGTCTTCAGTCCCTGGCAACCCCGGAGCCCCCGGGACAGCAAGTCCCCGATATCGGAAAGATCGGGAACTCCTTTCTGTGCGATGGGCCTCAAAGACGAAAAACGGTGGGATATCCCCTCGACGTGGGGGGTCATGATGGAGCCACGCGAAGACATTCCGGAGAAGTCTGTTTCCTCCTGGGGATGTCTCATGCAGCTCGTGCCCAGGCTTTTTGTTATCCCCGTAGTACTGAAATCTCCCAGTAGTCGTATCTAGGTAGTCTGGCCAATCCTGGTCCGCCCCACTTGAATGAAGCACTACGAACCGTTTGGCATCTCCCGTACCGGCCGCGCGAAAGCCGCCCAGGTTACCTATCCCCGGGAGGAGTTCTGAGAGGGCTTCACCCGCTAACTGCCCACCGGGCTCGCCCTCATAAACCGCATCAACGACCAAGTCGGCTGACTTCAGGTCCCTGTAGGGAACAACTTTAGCCATAAACGCTTCCGAACAAACCGGCCACTTACAGGCATACACAAGCCTACGGCGCAGGCGGAACCCGGAGCGCATTAGAGCGCCACGGACTCCCTACAGGGTGCCGGAACTAGTCAACACCCTCGCCAAGGATATCTGTCCTGGGTCGAGGAAGGCGAGTAGCCGCCCTTACCCAGCTAAGGCGACGGCAGCGGCTCCCAGGAGGCCGGCGTCCTCGCCGAGGGTGCTGGTGCGGATGGGGGTGTTGGCGGCGGGGCCGTAGGCGAGGGAGGCCATGGCAGCGCGGAGGGGGTCGAGGAGGAAGTCGCCCATGCCGAGGAGGCCGCCGGAGAGGGTGACGACGTCGGGGTTGAGGATGTTGACGATGCTGCCGAGGCCGATGCCGATGGAGTGACCGCCGTTGCGGATCTCGGCGATGGCGGGGGCTTCGCCGCGGCGGGCGGCCTCGGCGAGGTGGCCGGCAGTAGCGGGCTGGCCGGCGGCGATCTCGGCGAGGATGGGCGCCGAGCCGGACTCGACGAGGCGCTGGGCGCGCCGCCCGAAGGCGACGCCTCCGGCGGTCGCCTCAAGGCAGCCGCGGGCACCGCAGCCGCAAGGCGGCCCGGCGGGGTCGAGCACGATATGGCCGATCTCGCCGGCGAGCCCCTGGGCGCCCCGGTAGAGGCGGCCATCGATGACGAGCCCGCCGCCGATTCCTGTCCCGAGGGTGGCGTGGAGGATGTGCCGCGTGCCGCGTCCGGCGCCAAAGCGGTGCTCGCCCAGGGCGGCGGCGGAGGCGTCATTCTCGATGGAGACGGGGATGCCGAGGCGCTCGGAGAGGGGCCCGGTCAGGGAGAGGTTGCGGAAGGCTGGGATGTTCGGGGAGACCATGACGATGCCGCGGCCGGCGTCGATGAGGCCGGCGACGGCGAGGGAGGCGGCCACCGGGGGGTCTTCGCCGCGGTCGCGAACCTCCGCCAGGAGGTCGCCGATGCGCTCGAGGACGGCCTCCGGAGAGGTGTCGGCGGGGGTGCTCACCTCCTGGCGAACGAGCACCTCACCAGCTTCGCTGACGAGGGCGGCGCGCAGGTTCGTCCCGCCGAAGTCGCCGGCGATAACGGTCCGGGCCATGTCTCGCACTGTACGCGAGGCCGGTCTTTCGCTGGACAGGCCCCACTTCCGCCCGCACCCTGCGCGCATGGAGGCGTGGCAGGAGCGTCTGCTGGAGGACGAGCGGTCGGGCGTGCTCGGCACGATCGCGCGCAGCGGCCTGCCGCAGCTCGTGCCGGTGTGCTTTGCGCTGGTCGAGGGGGCAATCGCCATCGCGATCGACGAGAAGCCCAAGCGGGGCGTGACCCTGGCCCGCGTTCGCAACATCGAGCGCGACCCGCGCGCGACGCTGCTCGTCGACCACTACGAGGAGCGCTGGGAGCAGCTCGCGTGGCTGCGCCTCGAAGGCGACGCGGAGGTGCTCCAACGTGGCGATGAGTGGCCGGACGCGCTCGACGCACTGCGCCGCCGGTACCCGCGCTACCGGGCGATGGCGCTGGAGTCGCTACCGCTCATCCGGCTGCGGCCTGCACGCGTGGTCGGCTGGCGCTGGCAGGATTCGGACTAATCACGCTCACGCCTGAGAGGCGAACGGGAGAGACGGATGCGAATCGGACTGATGATCGAGGGACAGAACGACCTGACGTGGGAGCGGTGGCTGCACATCGCCAACCTGACGGAGCGGCTGGGGTTCGCCTCGCTGTTCCGTTCGGACCACTACTTCACGGGGAACCGTCAGCTGCAGTCGCTGGAGACGTGGCTGTCGTTCGCGGCGATCGCGCGCGAGCCGCACTCGTACCGGTTCGGGGCGCTGGTCACGCCGATCACGTTCCGGCGGCCGGTGAACGACGCGCGCATGGCCGCGCAGGTCGACCTGTTGAGCGGGGGGCGCTTCGTGATGGGGCTGGGTGCGGGCTGGAACGAGGCTGAGCACCGGGCCTACGGCATCCCCTTCCCAGCGACGAAGGAGCGGTTCGACCGGCTAGACGAGGCGGTACGGCTGATGCGGGCGCTGTGGACGGAGCAGCCCGCGTCGTTCGAGGGGCGCTTCTACCGGCTGGATGAAGCGGGGTACAAGTCGCAGCCGGCGCCGGGGCGCCCGCCGCTCCTGATCGGCGGGGCGGGAGAACGACGCACGCTACGGATCGCGGCCGAGCACGCTGACGAATGGAACTGCGTGACGGTGACGGAGCCGGAGGGGTACGCGCACAAGGTGCAGGTGCTGGAGCGGCACTGCGAGGACGTGGGCCGCGACCCGTCGACGATCGCGCGGTCGATGATGGTGTTCCCCATCGCGGGGCCGAACGAGCGCACGATCAGCGCCATCGCGTCGAAGACGATGGCGCACTTCAGCCTGGACCCGGAGGCGTCGCCGCGGGTGATGATCGAGCGGATGGAGGGGAAGGGCATCCTCAGCGGGACGACGGACGAGGTGGTCGAGAAGCTGGGGAAGCTGGCCGAGCTGGGGCTGGAAGAGATGGTCCTCCAGCACATCGACTTCGACTCGGACGAGGGGCCGGAGTACTTCGCCTCCGAGATCGCGCCGCAGGTGGCGGACCTCTAGGGGTCCTCCGGCTCGTAGGTGACGCCGATCCGGGCGAGCTCCTCGACCAGCACTTCTTCCACGATGAGGCCCGCGCCCATGGAGCGGACGATGCCGTCGGCATCGATGAAGAAGGTGGTCGGCATGCCCTGAATGCGGTAGTGCACGGCGATCTCGCCCTCGGTGTCGAGCAGGGCGGGGTACTTCGCCACGAAGACATCGAGGAGCCCGGCCGCCTGGGCCGCGTCCTCCTGCAGGTTCACACCGAGGAACACGACCTCGCCGTCGAGCGCCTCGTACGCCTTCTGGAAATCGGGGATCTCCCGCTTGCAGGGGCCGCACCAGCTCGCATACCAGTTCAGGACGACGGGCGTACCGCGGAAGTCGGAGAGGCGCACGATGCGCTCGGGGTCGCGCGCGTTCGCGAGGGCGAAGTCGGGCGCGAGCTTGCCAACCTCGGGAGCGTGGTCGTCGATGACTCCCACGTCGAGACCGGGGGTTCCCAGCAGCTCGGGTCGGTCAAGCTGGAGGGGGGCTGCCGCCTGGTCGCCCTCGTCGCCACCGAAGGCGAAGAGCCAGACAACCAGCACGGCGACCGCGACCACGACGATCCCGAGCACGGCATAGCCGCCGTAGCGCCGCATGGGCCCCGGGGTCTCGCCTTCAGTCATCGGTCACCTCGCCGGCCCTATGGTGTCACTGCCACCCGTCTGGTGCGAAGGGGGATGGCAAGGCGGGGTAAGCGCGCGGCTCAAGGAGGGGTCTCGTCGGGTGCGGGTTCTTCCCGTCGCGGCTCCTCGTCACGGTGAAAGACGAGGCTGCGGAGAGCGCGCACAACGAGTTCGCGTGCGGTGAGCCGGGGCAGGCCCGGCGGGCGGTCGAATTCGCCGTGGGAGACGCGTGGGTAGGTGGCGGAAACCTCCGCGCCGAGCAGGAGCGTGTTCGCGCTGAGGAAGACGAGAAAGAGGAAGGCGGCCACGGCGCCGAGCGAGCCGAAGATGAGGTCGTAACGGCCGAAGTGCTCGAGGAAGATGCCGAAGGCCAGCTTGACCGTCTCGAAGAGCACGGCCGCCAGGAGGGCGCCCGGCCAGACGTGGTCGAGACGCACGTGCCGGGCGGGGATGAGCCAGTAGAGGAGTGCGAACGCAACGAACGACACGGCGGCCGGGACGATGAAGGCAGCGATGGCCCAGCCGAATCCGAGCGCCTGCGCAAGGTCCCCGAGCACGGCGGTGTCGTCGATGCCCTCGCGGGCGACGCGGAGGGTCGTCGTAGCTCCGAGGGAGGCGAGGAAGATGATGCCGAGCAGGGCCATCATGCCGAAGTCGACGAGCTTCTGGCGGACGAAGGGGCGCCGCCCAGAGAGGTCGAAGGCGATATCGAGGGAGCGACGGATGACCCCAAACATGGCGCTCGCGGTCCAGGCCAGCACCGCCAGACCGAGGAGGCCGAGAACGCTGCTGGATGCGCCCGTGATCTCCTGGACGGCGTCCTCGACGTTCCCGGCTCCCTCCGCATCGACGGGCAGGAGGCCAGTGAGCTCCTCGACGAGCCGGCGCTCGATGTCGCCGTCCTGGAGGATGAGTCCGAGGATGCCGATGGAGACGATGACGAGGGGAAAGAGGGAGAAGAGGACGTAGTAGGAGATGGCGGCGGCCATCTGCGGGCAGTTGTCATCGAGGAACCCGAAGATGGAGTGCTTGAGCAGCAGCCAGAGGCGCCGGGGGGACAGCATCGACTTCCACTGTAGGCGGGGGGAGAAGCGCGGGCCAACGCGTCCGGTGCTACAGTGAAGCTCCGACAACGAGGCGCGAGGCGACACGGTGACGTCCGTCAAGTCCGAGATTATCTTCGAAGTCAGCCAAGACGAAGTCGATGGCGGGTACTCGGCCAGCGCTGTGGGCTACGGCATCCACACGCAGGGGGAAACGCTCGAAGAGGTGCGCGCGAACGTCCGCGACGCCGTGGAGTGTTACTTCGATGAGACGATGGAGCGTCCCGGGCTGATCCGCCTGCACTACGTGCGCGACGAAGTCCTCGCGCTGTGAAGCTCCCGCGTGACCTGCGCGGGACAGATCTCGAGAAGGCACTGCGGCGACTCGGCTACGAGGCGACTCGGCAAAGCGGCTCACACCTTCGGGTCAAGACCCAGGTCAATGGCGAGCACCACGAGGTAATCCCTCGACACGACCCCATCAAGGTCAAGACCTTGTCGAGCATTCTCAAGAGCGTTGCATCCCACCACGGTCTGACAGTGGAAGAGCTGATGCGAGAGATCCGCCTCCGATAGACCCTAGCTGCGCTGGGGGAGAAGGGAGGCCGGGTAGCGGGTGCCGACCTGGCCGCTGGCAATCAGGGCGTCGAGCTCCGTGCGGGTGTAGCCGAGGAGATCGAGGTAGGCCCAGTCGTTGTGCTCGCCGAGGGC
>VXRS01000131.1 GCA_009838385.1 Dehalococcoidia bacterium
GCATCGACCTCATCGAGGACGCAGAAGGGCGCGGGATTCACGGAAAGGAGGGAGAAGAGCAGGGCCACGGCCGTGAGCGAGCGCTCGCCGCCGGAGAGAAGGCTGAGGGTGCTGAGGCGCTTGCCGGGGGGCTGGGCCTCGATCTCGATGCCGGAATCGATGATGTCGTCGGGCTCGAGCAGCTTGAGGCGAGCAGCGCCTCCACCGAAAAAGGCCGTGAAGTAGTTGCCGAAGGCGGAGTCGACCTCGGCGAAGGTGGCGCGGAAGCGGGTCCGTATCTCGCCATTGAGCTCGGCGATGGCGCTCTGGAGCTGGGCCTCGGCGTCGGTGAGGTCCTGGACCTGCTCGGTGAGGAAGGCGTGACGCTCCTCGCTCTCGCGAAAGTCGTCGGGTGCCTCCTGGTTGATGGGCCCGAGCTTGCGGATGGCGGCCCGCACCTCCTCGATCTCGCGCTCGGTGGCGGCGAGATCGGGAGCATCGTCGCCCGAGGCGGGGGCGTCGAGCCCGCCGCCGGGAGTCAGGCCCTCGCGAGCCATCTCGGTGCGCAGCGTTTCGAGTCGCTCGCGAGCGCGGTCAAGGGCAGCTTCGAGATCCAGGTGGCGGCGGCGAGACTCGAGGAGAGCGGTCTGCGCTTCGCCGTACTCTGCCTGGACGGAGCGCTCGTGTGTCTCAAGGCGCAGCAGCTCGTCGCGGTCGGGGGCGCTGTCGTCGGTGGAGTTCTCCCGCTCGAGCCGGAGCTGCTCGAGCTCCTCGGTCTGGCGCTCGATCGCCTCGGCGAAGTTGCCGGCCTCGAGCTCAAGGTTCTGGGCGCGGAGGATGCGCTGCGCAATCTGGGATGAGAGGCGCTCGATGGCGCGCTTCTGCTGCTCACGGGTAAGCGCGTGGGCTTTGGCCTCGCCTTCGGCGGAGGCGAGCCGGGCGCTGGCCCCGGAGACCTCCTCGACCGCTTCCTCGGCACGGGCCGGGGCGGCTTCGAGGTCGGGGGCGAGGGACTCGAGCTCGGCGGCAAGCTCCTCGCGGCGAGCGGTGAGCTGGGCCAGCAGGGCGCGCGCCTCCTGGGCGGCCTGCTCGTCGACGAAGCTCCCGGCGAGCTCGCGGCGGCGGGCAATGACATGGGTCATCTCGCGCCGGATGCGGTGGAGGCGGTCCCGTTCCCGCTCCCGGGCGCGCAGGGCGTCATCGAGGGCGGTACGGCTCTCCTCGTGGGCCTGGTCACTGTCCTCGACGAGGCGAGAGAGGCGATCGACGGTCTCGCGGGCGCTGTCGACCTGGTCGCGGTTGGCCTTGACGACCTCCTCAAGGTCGGCGATCTGACCGGGCAGCTCATCGATCTCTCGCTGGCGGGTGAAGCTGAAGGGGCTCTCGGAGTCGGAGGCGAGGCCGCCGGTGATGACGCCCGAGGGGTCGAGGAAGACGCCGTCAAGGGTGACGACGGCGCCGAGGCCGCGGGTCAGCATGCGCCTGGCGACACGCATGTCCTCGACGACGATGATGCGGCCGAGGAGCGTATCGACGAGGTCGCGGAAGCGCGCCTCGCAGCGGACGAGGCGGGAGGCGACGCCGACGACGCCGCGCTCCTTCTGGAGGTTCAGCGGGTAGACCTTTCGTAGGCCATCGAGGGGGAGGAACTGGGCGCGTCCGCGGGCGCCTTCGCGCAGGAGCTCGATGGCCTGGAGGGCCTCGGCTTCGTGCTCGACGATGATGGCGTGGAGGTGGTTTTCGAGGGCGGCATTGATTGCAGCCTCAAGACCGGCGGGAACGCGAAGGTGGCGGGAGAAGAGGCCGACGACGCCGGTCACCTCGGGCGCTTCGCCGAGGCTGCCCGGCTTCACATTCTCGATGAGCACCTGACCCATGATGAGGGCGTTACGGGTGCCGGTGGCGATGCCCTCGCTCTCGGCCTGGACTCGTTTGAGCACTTCGAGGCGCCCCTGGAGATGGTCCAGCTGGCGGAGGGGTCCCTTCCCGGCCTCTTCGAGCTCACGCAACTCGTTCTGGACGCGGGCGAGCCGGTCGCGGGCGCCGGCGGCTGCCTCGCGAGCCTCCTGGAGACTCGACTCAGCGGCGGCGGCACGCTCGCTCAGCTGTGCACGCTGGCGGCGATAGGCGACGAAGTCCAAGAGGAGCTGCCTGCGACGCTCGTTGAGGCCTTCCGCTTCGGGGCCTTCGGTAGGGCCGCGAACGGCGCGCTCTGCGGCGGCACCCTGCTCGCGGATGCGCTCTTCGAGGGCGGCGAGCTGGCCGCGGAGCTCCTCGGCCCGGCGGTGGAGAGCCGAGTCCTCCCGCTGGGCAACGGTGAGGGCGTCGCGGGCGCGCTCGAGGGTCGCACGGAGGGCTTCGATCTCGTCGGTCAGCTCCATGCCCCGGCGCCCGCTTTCGAGGTCAGCGGCGGCGAGCGTAGCCTTCTCGCCTTCGAGCGCTTCGACCTCGGTGCGAATCTCGCCGTGCCGGGTGGTGGTCATGCTGTGGCGTTCGCGGTCGAGGATGAGGGCGTGCTCGAGGGAGCGGACGCGGCTTTCGAGGTCGTCGCGGGCGCCGTCACGGCGTGCGACCGCCTCGCGGCGCCTGCCGATCTCCTCGCCGAGGGCCTGGAGTTGCTCCTCGATGGTGGTGACGCGCGACTCGGCGTTCTCGTCCTCGGCGCCGCGCTGGTCAAGCTCGGCCTGGGCGCGGGCGATGGCGGTGCGGGTCTCGCTCCAGCGGGCGGAGTAGAGGCGGCGGAGGAGCGTTGCGAGGCGGGCGGAGAGGTCGCGATGCTCGCTGGCGCGGTTGGCCTGCCGGCGGAGGAGACGGAGGCGGGGCTCCAGCTCATCGATGACGATCTGGACCTTCGCCATGTTCTCGCGCGTGCTCTCGAGCCGGTTGTGGGCATCGGCGATCTTCGTGCGGAAGGGCTTGACGTCGGCGGCCTCGTCGATGAGCGAGCGGCGTTCCTGCGGGGAGAGGCTGAGCACCTCATCCACCATGCCCTGGCCCATGATGGCGTAGCTGTTCTGGCCGACGTTGGCCTTCTGGAGGAGGTCGTTGAGGTCGCGCAGGCGAATGCGAGAGCCGTTCAGGAGGTACTCGGTGTCGCCGTCACGATAGGCGCGGCGACCGATCTGGATCTCGCTGTAGTCGAGGGGGAGCCAGCCGTCGCTGTTGTCGAGGGTGAGGGTGACCTCGGCCATGCCGAGGGGAGGGCGGTCGCCGGCGCCGGAGAAGATGACGTCTTCCTGCTTGCGCGCACGGAGGAGCCGCAGCCCCTGCTCACCGAGGACCCAGCGAACGGCATCGGCGACGTTGCTCTTGCCGGAGCCGTTGGGGCCGATGATAGCGGTGACGCCGGAGCCGAACTCGAACGTTGTCTCCGGGGCGAAGCTCTTGAATCCCTGAAGCGTGAGGCGTTTGACGTACACGGATCAGGCCCCCACGGGGACGCTGGAGGCGGTTTCAACTGAGAGGGCGGCGTGGGCCTGGCGGGCCGCCTCGTGCTGAGCCGCGCGCTTGCTCGACCCGCTTCCACGGCCAAGCATCTCGCCGGAGACGCGAACCTCCACCACGAATCGACGCCCCTCCTCCTCGGCCTGCTCCGCGACAGTGACATAGTCCGGAGGCTGATGCCAGCGCGCCTGCACGAGGTGCTGGAGCGCGGACTTGGGATCGAGGGAGGGACCGCCGTCTCGCATGGAGTCGATCTCGGGTTTGAGGAGGCGGAGGGCAAGGGCGCGGGCGACCGTGAGCCCGTGGGCGCGGTAGACCGCCCCGACAACCGCCTCGAAGGCGCCGGCGAGGTTGCGTTCGCGGTCACGACCGCCGGCGGCTTCCTCGCCGCGACCGAGGATCAGGTAGCCGCCGAGGTCGAGGCGGCGGGCGGCTCTGGCGAGGGTGCTGCCCCGAACGATCTCCGCACGCATGCGGGTGAGCTCACCCTCGGCGGCCTCGGGATAGGCGCGGAAGAGCTCGTTCGCGACGACCATTCCAAGGATGGCATCGCCGAGGAATTCGAGACGCTCGTTGGGCGTCGCCTGGGAAGAACTCTCGTTGGGGTAGGAGGCGTGCGTGAGGGCCTCGCAGAGGAGATCGTCGGGAAGGGGCTTGATGCCAAGCCTCTCCGCCAGGTCGCCACTGCGCGGGGGCGACTGGACCACGGTGGCCGTGCTCTCCAAGATGCCCCCACCATCTCAATTGTTAGGGTTCCTTGATCATATCGGCGGGCGTTTGAAAGTGTCAAGAAATTGTCTATTCTCAGGGTCCATCCATGACTGAGACCGCTTCATCCGATTCGTGCTCGATCTGCACCGAGCCCGTCGAACCGCACACCGAGTCGTACTGCAACGCGTGCGGACAGCTGTTTCACCTGAATCAGCGGGCGGATTTGCCGGGCCGTGATTGCGGCACGGTCTCGCTGAGCGAGACGCACCTGGCGCTGGTGTTCGCGTGCAACGCCTGCCTGGAGGAGCCAGCGGAACCGGTCGCGCCGACGCTGGAGGCGGTGCTGGACCTCTCGGAGGCGGCGCTGGCGACAGGGCTGAGCGAGGGCGAACTGGCGGAGGCGGCGGCAGCGGGGCAGGTCTCGCACCGGCGCACGGCGGGCGGGTCGCTACTGTTCGACCGGCAGGCAGTCGAGGAGCTCCTGCGGACAAGGGGAACGGCATGAGTCCATCACGACGGCGTCGACGGCGTATTCGGGGGCCCGTGGAGGGTGGGGGCGAGGCGGCCACGAAGCAGCAGGCGGCCCCGCCGCCCCTGCCCGAGTGGAAGTGGCGCACGATGCCGGTGTTCATCGCGCTCTCGGCGGGTCTGTTCGTGGGGCTCTACCTGGGGATGGTGGCGACGGGGACGGGGATCGCGGCGACGGTCATCTTCCTGATCGTGGCGGGCATGCTGGGCATCTCCGTCTCGCGCTACGTGATGCGATTGCTGATGCAGCGCGGGATCATCAAACCCCAGGCGAGACGCCGCTGACCCTGGGCACTCGGGGCTGTGGCATGATGCCGCGACCCACGCAGGGGGAAGGCGATGAGCTACTCCGGACTGGTGCTGCACGGCGACCACGTGCGCGATCACGTTGAGCAGGCGCAGGAGGGCGAGCGCCACGGTTTCAGCGGCGGCTGGGTGACCGAGGTGAACGAGCCGGACGCGATCACGGTACTGGCGGCGACGGCGGCGAGCACGGAGCGGTTCGGGCTGGGCACGGGCATCCTGCCAATCGGCCTGCGCGACCCGTACCTGGCGGCGATGTCGTTCTGGTCGCTGCAGGATCTGAGCGGAGGACGGGTCTCGGCGGGATTCGGGGTCAGCACGCCAGTGATCGTGTCGAACTGGCACGGGCTGCCCTGGGACAAGCCGGTCGCGCGGATGCGGGAATACGTCGACGTGTTCCGGCGGCTGACCTCCGGGGAGCGGCTGCGGCACGAGGGGCTGTACCAGACGCGCGCGCCGGCGATGGAGGCGGCGGAGCCGGCCATCCCCGTGTACATCGGAGCGCTGGGCGAGAAGATGCTGGAGCTGGCGGGGGAGATCGCGGACGGCGTCATCCTGAACTACCCGACGGCGACCGTGATCGAGCGGTCCGTGAAGGCGATCGAGCGGGGCATCGCGAAGGCGGGGCGGAAGCGGGAGGAGGTGCGGATCGTGGCGTTCCTGCGGACGGTCATCGACGAGTCGTACGAGCAGGCCTCGGCGCCGATCAAGAACGAACTGCTCGCCTACCTGATGGCCCCCGTCTACCGAAAGATCTTCATCGAGGACGGATTCGAGGAGGACTGCGAGACATTCGAGCGACGCTGGCTGGCGCGGGAGCGCACGGAGGCGATCGAGGGCATCTCGGAAGGATTCGTGCGGGCCCATGCGGTGGTGGGGCAGAGCGCGGAGGAGTGTCGCGAGCTGGCGGCGGAGCTGGTGGAGGCGGGGCTGGACGAGGCGTTCCTGTACCCGATCGCAGCGGGAGGGGTGGCGAGCAAGCAGGAGGCGATGCTGGAGACGATCCGGGCGCTGGCGCCGCGCTAGGCGGGCGGGGGCGTGCCGGTGCAGGCGCGCCAGGCGGACTCGAGGAGAGCGCGGGCGTAGGGCGCTCCGGGACAGTGAGCGACGACGGCGCGCCCCTCGAAGGAGCCGTAGTGGCGGGTGAAGATGTCGCCCGCGCCTTCGGTGCGGACGAGGGCGTCCCGCCAGGCGTCGCGCTCGGCCTCGGCGGGCTCGTAGGAGTCGCCGGCGAGGGGTTCGCTCCAGAGGACGGCGTGCATGAGCACCGCGACGGACTCGATGCCGGCCGTGACAAGCTCCGCGTCCTCGTCGGTCAGGCCGCGATCGGCCGCGCGCTCCCGGACGAGATCGCAGGCGGCCGCGCGCCAGCCCTCAACGCGCGCCTCGCGGGGGAGGCGGTGGGCGCGATCGACGGTGGCGGCGGCGAGGGGGTCGGGGT
>VXRS01000119.1:0-3016 GCA_009838385.1 Dehalococcoidia bacterium
GGATGAGGTCGCGTCCGGCGGCCTCGTTGCGCCAGCGGGCGATGGCGTAGGTGAGCGTCTTGGGTACGTCCTTGAGGACGGCGAAGCCGCCCGCCATGTCGCCGTAGAGGGTGGCGTAGCCGGTGGCCATCTCGCTCTTGTTGCCGGTGGTGAGAACGAGGGCGCCGAACTTGTTGGCGAGGCTCATGAGGATGTTGCCGCGCTGGCGTGACTGAAGGTTCTCCTCGGCGAGCCCGGGTTCAGAACCGTCGAATGCGCCGGCGAGCATCTCCAGCATGGCGGCGTGGGCGGGCTCGATGGGGATGGAGAGGTACTCGATGCCGAGGTTCTCGGCGAGCTCGGCGGCGTCGTCGCGGCTGTGGCCACTGGAGAAGCGGCTGGGCATGGAGACGCCGGTCACGTTCTCCGAGCCGAGGGCGTCGACGGCGACGGCGGCGACGACGCTTGAGTCGATGCCGCCGGAAAGGCCGATGTAGGCGCGGGTGAAGCCGGTCTTGGCGAGGTAGTCGCGGGTGCCGATGACGAGCGCTTCCCAGACCTCGGCTTCGTCGGGGAGGGGAGGCGTGTGGGGACGGGCAGGCTCGGCGGAGAGCATAAGGTCTGGCGAGAAGCCCAAGTCGACCTCGCGGATGTCGGTGAGGTTACTGTCCTTCCGACGCTGGCCGGCCTCGCCCAGGTCGATGTCGACAACGATGAGCTCGTCGCGGAACTGGGGACCGGTGGCGACGACCTCGCCCTGGGCGTCGAGAACGATGGAGTTCCCGTCGAACACGAGCTCGTCCTGCCCGCCGACGGCGTTGACGTAGGCGATGGCGATGCCGTTGTCGGCGGCGCGGGTTGCGAGCATGCGGGCTCGCTCGGCGCCGCGCCCGCGGTGGTAGGGGGAGGCGTTGATGTTGACGCAGAGCTCGGCACCGCCGAGGGCCATGCCGGCGACGGGGCCGTCGGCCTCCCAGATGTCCTCGCAGATGCTGACGCCGAAGGTGAGGTCGCCAGCGCGATACACGGGCGTCGTGCGTCCCGGCGCGAAGTAGCGTTCCTCGTCAAAAACGCCGTAGTTGGGCAGGAGGCGCTTGTGGTAGGTGTCGGCCCAGCGGCCGTCGACGAAAACGGCGCCGGCGTTGAAGGGGGCTTCTTCGGCAGGGTCGACGAAGCCGACGACGGCGACGATGCCCTCTGTTTCGGGGGCGAGGGCGGCGGTGGCCTGGCGAGAAGCCTCGCAGAAGGAGCGGCGCAGGAGCAAGTCCTCGGGCGGGTAGCCGGTCACGGCGAGCTCCGGGAAGGCGACGATGGCGGCGCCGGCCTCACGGGCGGCGACGATGGCGTCGCGAATGCGCGCGCAGTTGCCGTCGATGTCGCCGACGGTGGTGTTGAGCTGGGCGAGGGCGACTCGGCAGGACCTCACCGCTTCAGCATAGCCGCTCGGGGGACAAGGTCCGTCGTTCCGGGCGTCTACAATGCGGGCCATGCAGGACGTGCTCGCGCTGATCCTGGCGGGCGGGCAGGGCGACCGGCTCTCGGTGCTCTCGGAGCAGCGGGCGAAGCCGGCGGTGGTGTTCGGCGGGCAGTACCGGATCGTGGACTTCGCGCTGAGCAACTGCGCGGCCAGCGACATCGACCAGCTGGCGGTACTGACGCAGTACCGGCCGCGGTCGCTGGTGAACCACATCGGATCGGGTCGGGCGTGGGGCTACGACACCCCCGACCGGCACATCGAGATCCTGCAGCCGTACCTGGGGCGGGCGGACATGGACTGGTACCAGGGAACGGCGGATGCGGTCTACCAGAACCTCTACCTGATCGCGCAGTCGCGCGCGGAGGAGGTGCTAATCCTCTCGGCGGACCACGTCTACCTGATGTCGTACCGGAACATGGTGGCGTACCACCGGCGGCAGCAGGCCGACGTGACGATCGGGGTGTACTCGGTGCCGCTGAAGGAGGCGCACCGCTTCGGCGTGCTGGAGCTGGACTCGAGCGGGCGCATGGTCGACTTCCAGGAGAAGCCGCCGCAGCCGAAATCAACGTGGGTGTCGATGGGGATCTACTGCTTCAAGCGGGACGTGCTGATCGAGGCGCTGCAGGAGGACGCGAACCTGGCGGCAAGCTCGCACGACTTCGGCAGGGACATCGTGCCGCGCATCTTCGGGAGCAAGCGGGTATTCGGTTACCAGTACCTCGACTACTGGCGGGACGTGGGGACGATCGAGGCGTACTGGCAGGCGAACATGGACCTGATCGAGCGGTACCCGCCGCTGAACCTGGCGAATGCGGACGCGCCGCTGCGAACGTCGCGGGTTTCGCAGACGCCGGCGCGGTTCGGGGCGAAGGCGTCGCCGAGCGACGCGGTCATCTCGCCGGGGGCGCAGATCGACGGGGCGGTGGAGCGCTCGGTGATCTCGCCGGGGGTGGTGGTCGAGGAGGGGGCGTTGGTGCGGGACTCGATCGTCTGCCACGACGCCGTCGTCCGATCCGGGGCGGTTGTCGACCGCGCGATTCTCGACAAGGACGTCGAAGTGGGGCGAGGGGCGACGGTGGGGACGGGCGATGAGTCGGTGGTGAACCGGGAACGGCCGGACATCGTCAATTGCGGCATCTCGATCGTGGGGAAGCGGGCGGTGGTGCCGGAGGGGATGACGATGGGCGGAACGTCATCATCGGTCCGGGGGTGGAGGAGGAGCTGGCGGGGCTGGACGCCGTCGAGTCGGGGGAGACGGTCCTGCCGGAGCAGATGCCGCTCCACCTCTTCGTCTGACGTGCGCCTCTTCAGCGTGGAGGAGGCACGGGAGCTGCTGCCGCAGGTGCGGTCGGTGCTGGAACGGCTGCGGGAAGCATTCGTGGAGCTGCGGGGATCGCGGGCGAGGGAGGCGGCGCAGCGGCGGGCGTCGCTGGCGGACGGGCACCCCATCGCGCTGCCTTCGGCGGGGGGCGAGGCGGCGCGGGAGCGCCACGAGGAAACGCTGCGGGAGTGCATGGAACAGCTCGACGGCTGGGGCATCCAGCTGAAGGACCCGGAGCG
>VXRS01000119.1:3116-6313 GCA_009838385.1 Dehalococcoidia bacterium
GTGCGGGAGGCGCTGGGGATACAGCGCTTCGCGCTCGTGGGAACGGCGATGGGCGGCGGGGTCGCGATGGCCTACGCGGCGCACCACCCGGAGCGCGTGACGGCGCTCGTGATGAACGACATCGGGCCGGACGTGGATGGCGGCGGCGTCAGCCGCATCAGCGACCGGACGGATTCGACGCCGACGGCCTTCCCCGATCTGAAGGCGGTGGTGAACTACTACAAGGAGCACTTCCCCGCGGCCGCGAGGCTCTCGAACCAGCGAGTCGAGGACTACGCGCGCTGGAATGTGCGGCTGAGCGACAACGGGCTGTACGTCTGGAAGATGGACCCGGCGGCGCGTCACGTGGGGATGGGCGTACCGGAGCAGGACGAGCTGTGGCGGCAATACCGCTCGATCAAGTGCCCCATCCTCGTGCTGCGGGGAGAGCACAGCGACATCCTGAGCAAGGAGACGGCGGCGAAGATGGGTCGTGAGCACCCGGACGCGCAGGTGGTCGAGGTGACGGGGGCGGCGCATCCGCCGCTGCTCACGGAACCGGACGCGCTGTCGGCGCTGAACCAGTTCCTGCCGGCGGAGTAACGCGTTCCGCGTATTGACCGGTCGGGCCTGGGAACCTAGGCTCGAACGACAACTGAATCGAAGAAGCGGCGATCGGGAGGAGTACCCGCTCAGGCGGCCTTGCAGCGAACCGGGGACAGTGAGAGCCCGGCAGGTACGAGAGCGGCGAATGGACCCGGGAGCTCCCTCGCTGAAGCCGGAAACGGTGGGTAGGCGAGGGCGGGATGGGCCCCGTTAGCGGCCCCGGGCGCTCCGTCCGGAAACGGAGGCGCGCCCGCTGAGCGCTCCGGCCCCAATTTCGGGCCGGGGAACGAAGGTGGCACCGCGGGAACCCCCGTCCTTTAGGACCGGGGGGTTTTTTCTGGGCCGGTTTCCTCTGGGCCGCCTGTAGCCGTAGCGACGGAACGGGCGGCGCCGCGAAGGGGGAACGGAACGGCTTCAGAAAGGGAGCAAGCACGTGCGAACAAGGGACCAGGGAGGTCGGCAATGACGATGACGGAATCAGGGACGGCGCTGGAGTCGCGCATGCGAGAGGCGATCGCGGAGCGGTCGCTGCTGCAGCACCCGTTCTACCAGGCGTGGAGCGAAGGGACGCTCGAAGTCGAGCGGCTGCAGGACTACGCGCGGCAGTACTACCACTTCGAGCGGGCGTTCCCGCGCTTTCTGAGCGCGATCCACGCGCGCACGGAGTCGCCGGCGATCCGGCAGCTGCTGCTGAACAACCTCTGGGACGAGGAGCACGGCGAGCGGAACCACCCGGCCCTGTGGCTGGAGTTCGCGGCGGCGCTGGGCGTCTCGCGCGAAGAGGTTGAGAGCGCAGAGCCGCATCCCGAGACGACGGCGCTCATCGAGCACTTCGGGGACGTGGCGCAAAACGCGCCGGTGGCGGAAGCGCTGGCGACGCTGTTCGCGTACGAGTCGCAGGTGCCGGCGATCGCCTGGGAGAAGATCAAGGGGCTAACGGAGCACTACGACCTGCTCCCGGAGCAGTTCGAGTTCTTCTCGGTGCACCTTGTCTCGGACGTGGCGCACTCGGGCGGCGAGATGTCCGCAATCGAGGAGCTGTGCGAGGACGGCGACGCCGTGGTGGCGGCGGCGGAGCGCGCGAGCGAGCGGCTGCTGGGGTTCCTGGACGGCTGCTACGGAGCGGCGGCCTGACGGTCGCCGAGGGAGGATCCTGATGAGCGAGCGAAAGCGAATCCTGACCGGCATCCGGCCGACCGGGTCGCTGCACCTGGGCCACTACGCGGGGGCGCTCGAGAACTGGATCCGCCTGCAGGACGAATACGACTGCCACTTCCTGATCGCGGACTACCAGGTCTCGGACTACGCGGACGACTTCGAGCGCGTGCGCGACTCGGTGTGGGAGGTAGCGCTGGACTGGCTCGCCGTGGGACTGGACCCGGCGGAGAGTTGCTTCGTTATCGAGAGCCTTGTCCCGGAGCACGCGGAACTGACGACGTGGCTGAGCTGGTACCTGCCGCTGGGGATGCTGCAGCGCAACCCGACCCTGAAGGCTGAGATGGACGACTTCGGGAAGAAGTCGGTGCCGGTGGCGTTCTTTACGTACCCGGTGATGCAGGTGGCAAACATCCTCATGCCGCGGGCCCACCTGGTGCCGGTCGGCGAGGACCAGCTGCCGCACATCGAGATGACGCGGGAGCTGGCGCGGCGCTTCAACCGGCAGTTCCGCGAGGTGTTCCCCGAGCCCGAGGGGCTGGTGGGACGCGTCCCGCGGCTGGTGGGGCTCGACGGGCAGTCGAAGATGAGCAAGTCGCTGGGCAACACCATCGAGCTCAAGGACGACGCGGACACGGTGGCGAAAAAGGTGCGGAGCATGTTCACCGACCCGACGCGGCTTCGCGCGACCGACCCGGGGCACGTCGAGGGGAACCCAGTGTTCATGTACCACGACGCTTTCAATCCGGACACCGACGAGGTGAACGACCTGAAGGAGCGCTACGTGGCCGGCAAGGTCGGAGACGTCGAGGTGAAGCAGAAGCTGACGGTCGCGGTGAACAACCTGCTCGACCCGTTCCGCGAGCGGCGCGCGTATTACGAGGCGCACATGGACGAGGTGCGCGACGCGCTGGAGTCCGGGACGGCGCGGGCGCGGGCGACGGCGCAGGAGACGATGGCACTGGTGCGCGATGCAATGGCGATCAACTACCTGAACGGGCCGCCCCGGGAGAGCTGACCGTGCTGCACCCGACGCTCGACGAGGTGAAAGCGCTCGCAGCGGCGGGCGGGGGCAACCTGGCGCCGGTCTACCGCGAGGTGGCGGCGGACCTGGAGACGCCCGTCTCGGCGTACCTGAAGGTGCGCGAAGGACGCTACTCGTTCCTGCTCGAATCGGTGGAGGGGGGCGAGCGGCTGGCGCGATACTCGTTCATCGGGGCGAATCCGTACCAGGTGATCCGCACGGGTCCGGGCGAGGCGCACGAGGGCGACCCGCTGAAGCCGCTCGAGGAAGCGCTCGCGGGCCTGAAGGCGGTGGAGCTGCCCGGGCTGCCGCGGCTAACGGGCGGAGCGGTTGGGTACGTGAGCTACGAGGCGATCCGCCACTTCGAGCCGCGGGTGCCGGCGAACGAGGACGACCCCGTCGGCATTCCCGAGGCGATGTTCCTGCTGTGCGA
>VXRS01000114.1:0-1712 GCA_009838385.1 Dehalococcoidia bacterium
GCGGCCACCGACGAGGAGATGGACCGCATGTGCCAGATCCTCGAGGAGGCGATGGAGATCGGGTGCTGCGGCTTCTCGACGCAGCTCTCGGGCGAAGGCAGCGTCCAGCGCGACTATGACGGCACGCCAATGATCACGGACGTGATGCCGCACGACGACGTCATCAAGCTGGCGCGCGTGCTGAAGAAGGTGGGCCGGGGATTCATCCAGGGGGCAGGAGTCAGCCGCGAACTGACGGAGGCGCTCTGCCAGGCCAGCGGCCGTCCGGTGATGAGCAGCCTGGGCGTGACGACGGACCAGCACGGGCAGCCGATGGACAACTACAAGGAACAGATGCAGTGGCTGGAGGACACCAACCAGCGCGGCAACCGCGTCTTCGCCCAGCTGATCACGGCCGAGGTCGGGTTCGAGTTCACGCTGGAGGACTGGAACCTCTTCGACTCGAGCCCCCACTGGCGCGACATCACCCTCGGCGACGTGCCCACGCGCATCGCGAAGATGAGCGACCCGGAGCGGCGGGCAGCCCTGCGCGAAGAGTTCGACGCGGGCAAGGGCCCGATCGCGGGTGGCGGCACCGAGGAGCGCGTCGGCGGCGTCAACGTCTGGGGCGTTGCCTCCATGATCGTGGAGTCAGTAGAGAAGGACGAGTTGCGCGACTGTGAGGGGCTCACGATCGCGGAGGTCGCGGAACGGACGGAGAAGCACCCGATCGACGCCATGCTCGACCTCGCGGTGGCGGACGACCTGCAAACGACCTTCGTGACCCCGCCGCGAGAGCGCTCCGAGGGGGAGATGGAGGCGATCAAGGAAGTCTGCAACTCCAGCTTCGCGCTCCCGGGGGTCTCCGACGGGGGCGCACACACGAAGTTCATCACCCTGGGCGCCTACACGACCGAGTACCTGACCAAGCTGGTGCGCGACGAAGGGGTGATGGACCTCGAGCAGGCCCACTGGCGGCTCTCGGCTTACCCGGCGCTGGCGGCCGGATTCCTCGATCGCGGCTGGATCCGCGAAGGCGCTCCCGCGGACATCGTCGTGTACGACTACGAGAACCTGGCGTTGCAACCGCAGGAGAAGGCATTCGACTTCCCCGCCAACGAGTGGCGTCGGGTGCGGAAGGCGACGGGCTACCGCTGGACGCTGGTGAACGGCGAGGTGACATTCGAGGAAGGCGAGTGCACGGGGGCGACACCGGGCAAGGTGTTGCGTCACGGTAGCGCCTGAGCAAGAGGAGGATCGTTCCGAGGGATGACCGCCTATATCGTCCGCCGCCTGGTCGCCGTACCGGTTGTGCTGTTCATCCTGTCGATCGCCGTGTTCTTCATGGTCGACGCGATCCCGGGCGACATCGTGGCGGCCAAGCTGGAGAACTCGTACACACCCGCGCGGGCGGAGGCTCTGCGCGCCCACCTGGGTCTGGACCGTCCCGTCATTGTCCAGTACGGCGACTGGCTGGGCGGCATATTCCAGGGCGACTTCGGCAACTCCCTGTGGAACGACCGGCCCATCCGCAACGAGTTGTGGGACCGGCTGCCGGTCACGCTCGAACTGGGCCTGATGACCTTGCTTATGTCGACGATGTTCGGCGTGGGCGCGGGCATCATCGCGGGGGTGCGCCAGAACAAGATCGAAGACCATGTCTTGCGCTTCGTGACCACCTTCGGGCTGGCGATCCCGGTGTTCGTCTCGGCAACGCTGGTGGTGGGCCTGCC
>VXRS01000114.1:1812-4892 GCA_009838385.1 Dehalococcoidia bacterium
GTCGTCACCGTGATCGGCCTCTCGCTCGGCGGGATGATCTCGGGCTCCGTCTTCCTTGAGCAGATCTTCTCGCTGCCCGGGCTGGGACGGTACATCGTCAACTCCGTGAACCAGTCCGACTACCCGGCCGTGCAAGCCTTCGTGCTGCTCGCGGGCGTCCTCTTCACGCTCGTGAATCTCATCATCGACCTCACCTACACCGTGTTCGATCCGAGGATTCGCTACTCATGACGGCGATGACGGCTCCCGAACCCGGCGTCGAGGCCCCCAACGTCCTGCGGGAGCGCGCGATCGCCCTCCTGCGGCGCTTCGGACGGTTCGTGCGAACGCAGCCGGTGGGAGCGCTGGGGCTGGTGCTCGTGATCCTCATCCTAGTGATCGCGATCTTCGGCGAGTGGATGGTGCGGACCGACCCCAACGCGCTCTCCCCGGCCTTCCAGGAGGGACCGAGCACCGAGCACTGGTTCGGCACGGACAACAACGGGCGGGACTACTACTCGCGCATGATGAGCGGCGGGCGCCCGACGATTGCGCTGGCCGTCATCGGGGTCATCTTCGGCTTCATCGGGGGCACGTTCTTCGGCGTCGTCTCGGCCTGGGCGAAGGGCTGGGTGGACCTGCTCTTCCAGCGCATCGTGGACTCGTTCCTGGCGCTGCCCGGGATCATCCTGGCGCTCTTCCTCGTGACCGTGCTGGGGCGGGACACCTTAGACCTGATCATCGTCCTCACCCTGCTCGTGATCCCGCCCACGATTCGGGTGGCGCGGAGTGTGGCCCTCTCGTTGCTGAACGAGCCCTACATCGAGGCCGCCTACGCGATGGGCGCGCGCACACCCCGCGTGCTCGGGCGCCACCTGTTGCCCAACCTGTTGCCGCCGGTAGCCGTGCTCATCACGACCTCGATCGGAAGCCTGCTGCTGATCAGCGCGGGCCTGAGCTTCCTCGGACTGGGCGTACAGCCGCCAACGCCGGAGTGGGGCAACCTGCTGAACGAGTCGCGCGGAGAGATCCTGTACGCGCCCCACCTGGCCATCTTCCCCGGCATCGCCATCAGCCTCGCCGTATTCGGCGTGAACCTGTTCGGCGACGCCATCCGGGACGTGTGGGACCCACGCCTGCGCTCGCTCTAGCTATTGCACCCTGTCGTATAGTGCAATTCCAACCCAGCGGTCGAAGGAGGACCCGGCATGGAGAGCTATTGGAGCCGTTACTGGCGCAGGCGAGTTTCGAGGCGTGCCGTCCTCGGGGGAGCCGCCGCCGGGGCCGCCGGTCTCGGCGCGCTCGCAATCGCGGGCTGTGGCGACGATGACGATGATGACGATGTAGAAGAGCCCGCACCGGCAGAGACCGAAGCGGCAGCAACGGAAGCCGCCGCCACTGAAGCAGCGGCGACCGAGGCAGCGGCGCCGGCCGGCGGCCAGGTCCAGGGCGGCGTATTCAACATCGAGGGAGCGTCACGAGAGCCGGACGTGTTCGACCCAGCGATCACGATCCTCGGCGGCACGTATTCGCTCGGCCTTGGGTACGTGTACTCCCGGATCATCAAGTACGACGACAAGTTCAACATCCTGCCCGACATCGCCATGCCTCCGGAGCAGCCGGACGAGGTGACCTACATCTTCACCATCCGGGACAACGTCCACTGGCACGACCTGCCACCGGCCAACGGGCGGAAGTTCACGGCCGAGGACGCCGTCTTCGGCGTGACGCGCATGGCGAAGGACAACCCGGAGTTTGTCTTCGGCTCGAAGCTCGACACGGCCCAGAGCCACGAAGCGATCGACGAATCGACCTACAAGCTCGTGACGAGCGTACCGCACGCGCCGATGATCACCGTCATCGCAGACGACGCGTACCTGATGGTGAACAAGGAGCAGAACGACGCCGTCGGCGACGAGGGCATCAAGCTCTACGAGAACATGGTCGGCACGGGCGCCTTCGTCCGTGGCGAGCTGGAGGTCGGGGTCGGAAGCCATCTGGACCGCAACCCGAACTTCTATGAGCCCGGGCAGCCGTGGCTCGACCAGGTGAACTTCATCCCCATTGCAGACCGGTCGGCGCGCGGCGCCGCCTTCCGCAGCCGCCAGATCGACGCAAGCTCGTTCATCACGGGCAACGTGAAGCAGGCGGTGGAGGAGTTGCAGGCCGAGTTCGGCGACGCCATCCAGAGCCGGCCGAAGGTGCTCTCCTCAACGTACGACATCGACCTGAACCTCACGCGCGAGCCGTACGGCGACAAGCGCGTGCGGCAGGCGCTGCATTTGGCCGCGGACCGCGACTCGTTCCAGAACGCCTGGGGCAAGGAGGCGGGCCTGACCATGACGGCGGTCCCGCAGGCAGGGTACTTCCCGCTCTACGGGCGCACGCAGGAGGAGATGGCGGAGCTCCCGGGCTACCGCCAACCCAAGGACCAGGACATCGCCGATGCGAAGAAGCTGCTGGAGGCGGCCGGCTACGGCGACGGCCTGAACCTGACGACGCTGAAGCAGGGCTACATCGGCAACCACGGGATCGCCTTCAAGGAGAACCTGAAGCAGATCGGTGTGGAGCTCGAGCTGAACGAGGTTCCCACGACGGAGTGGATCGTGGCTCGGCAGCAGAAGAACTTCGACATGTGCATCGCCAGTAACAACGGCGCTATCGACCCCGGCCACTACATCGACACGCGCTTCCACTCGGGCGGCTCGTTCAACTTCGCGAGCTACAACAACCCGGACTTCGACGCGCTGGTCGAGAAGCAGCGGGGGCTCGTGGACATCGAGGAGCGGGCGGCCGTCATCCGCGAGGCGGACGACTTCCTGCTCGACGAGGCGCCGCACATCTTCAGCGCCCAGATCGTGTTCCACCCGACGTGGTGGAGCTACCTGAAGGACGTCGTGCTGGTCGCGGGCCTGACCTCGTGGTTCCAGCAGCTCTGGATCGACCCGGCGGAGAAGGAGCGCATCGGCTAACGACCGCGCAACTCCGAGCAGTTGCCCCAACGAAGCGGGGCGCGCGCCGCGCGGGGGGGGGGGGGGGGGGGGGGGGGGGGGGCGGCGGCGGGGCAGGCGGGGGGGGCGGCGCGGCCCCGCAGGGAGGGG
>VXRS01000114.1:4902-6282 GCA_009838385.1 Dehalococcoidia bacterium
CCTCCCGCCGTCCCGCCCCCCGCGCCATCTGCCCCGCCCCCTAAACCCCCCCCCAACCCCCACCTTGTCCCCCCACCCCCCCCCCCCCCAACGCGGGGGCCCGCTTTCTCGTGTGTCCAGAAGGCGCTAGCTCCTGAGCACGAGGGGCAGCCGACGGAAGCCGTAGATGAAGGGGGACTCGGTCTGGCGCTGCGCCTTCCGTTCGCCGGGCTCGATGCGGTCGTAGCGGTCGAGCATGGCGCCGAGGAGCTTCTCGGTCTCGAGGCGCGAGAACGGGGCGCCGATGCAGTAGTGCGCGCCGCTGCCGAAGCCGAGGTGGTCCCGCACGTCGCGGTCGAGGTCCATCACGTCGGCATGGTCGAAGACCCGCGGGTCGCGGTTCGCCGCCCCGACTCCGAGGGCCACCACGGAGCCCGCGGGGAGGCGGGTCCCGCCGATCTCGGTGGCCTCGGTCGTCGTCCGGAAGATGGTCTGCGTCGGGGACTGCCAGCGCACCATCTCCTCGATGAAGACGGGGACGAGCTCCCTCTCGTCGCGAAGGCGACGCCAGAGGTCCGCGTCCGCGGCGAGCACGTTGAGGCTGTTGGCGATGAGGTTACTGGTGGTCTCGTTGCCGGCCACGAGCAGGGTGATGCAGAGCCCGACGATCTCCCACTCCTGCAGGCTCGGCCCGTGGCGGTCGTGCGCGAGGACCTCGCTGATGAGGTCGTCGCGGGGATCGCGCCGGCGCTCGGCCACGAGCCGCCGGAGGTAGCCGACGATGGCCGTGAACTCGGCCTCGCGCTCCTGCTGGGTCTGGCCACGCTGGGGGCTGCGCATGCGCATGAAGCGGTGCCTGTCCTCATCGGGAATGCCGAGCAGGTGCGTGATCACGGACACGGGGAGCCCAACCGCGAAGTCGCCCATCGCTTCGACGTTCCCGGGGTCGACCGCGTCGAGCAGGTCGTCGACGCGACGCTCGATCCAGCTGTCGAGGTCGTCGTTGAGGCGGCGGGTCATCGGCCGCTGCACGAGGGCGCGTCGCTCGGTGTGTCGCGGGGGGTCGTCGTTCACGAGGATGATGATGCGGCTGGGGTCGTCGATGCCCGTCTTGCCCGAGGACGAGAAGACGCGGGGGTTGCGCAGGATGTCGAGGATGTCGGAGTGCCGCGTCACGACCCACGCGCCGAGGTCGGGCTCGTGGTAGGGCGAGCTGCGCCGCAGCAGGCGCCGGTGGCCGGGGTACGGGTCGACGGTCGCGTGGGGGGCGAAGGGACGGACAGGCATGGCGCTCCCCCAAGACCCGGATGGTCGGCAGTGTACCGCCCGCTCCACACCGTTGAGTGGCAGTGACACACCTGTGCAGTGCCGGCGATCGGTCGGTATCCTTGTGCCGGTGAC
>VXRS01000169.1:0-5055 GCA_009838385.1 Dehalococcoidia bacterium
AGAACACGCCCTGAAGGACGACGGATAGCGAAATGCCCAGCCAATCGAAAGAAGAGTGGCTCGAAGGTACGTACCGCAAGGCGGTCGAGCGCAACCCCGAGCGCGCCGAGTCGTTCCGCACCACCGGCGAGACCGTCCTCGACCCCGTCTATGCGCCCGAGGACGCGTCCGCGAACGGCGACCTCGGCTTCCCCGGCGAGTACCCCTTCACCCGTGGCGTCCAGCCCACGATGTACCGCGGACGCCTCTGGACCATGCGCCAGTACGCCGGATTCGGCACCGCTGAGGAGTCGAACGAGCGCTACCGCTACCTGCTCGACCAGGGCCAGACCGGCCTCTCCGTCGCCTTCGACCTTCCCACCCAGATCGGCTACGCCTCCGACGACTCCATGGCCATGGGCGAGGTCGGCAAGGTCGGCGTCGCCATCGACTCGATCGACGACATGCGCACGCTGTTCAAGGAGATTCCCCTCGACCGCGTCACCACCTCCATGACCATCAACGGCACCGCTGCCGTCCTCCTCGGCCTCTACATCGCCGTGGGCAAGGAGCAGGGCGTGCCCCTCGAGAAGCTCGGCGGCACCGTCCAGAACGACATTCTCAAGGAGTACATCACCCGCGGGACGTGGATCTATCCGCCCACGCCCAGCATGCGGCTGATCACGGACGTCTTCAGTTTCTGCTCGGAGAGCGTCCCCCGCTGGAACACCATCTCCATCTCCGGCTACCACATGCGCGAAGCGGGCTGCACCGCGGCCCAGGAGATCGCCTTCACGCTCGCGAACGGCATCGCCTACGTCGATGCCGCCGTCTCGGCCGGCCTCGATGTCGATGCCTTCGCCGGACGGCTCAGCTTCTTTTTCGCCTGCCACAACAACCTGCTGGAGGAGGTGTGCAAGTTCCGCGCCGCACGCCGTCTCTGGGCCACGATCATGAAAGAGCGCTTCGAGGCCAGGAGCCCGCGCTCGATGATGATGCGCTTCCACACGCAGACCGGCGGCGCCACGCTCACCGCCCAGCAGCCCGAGAACAACATCGTGCGCACCACCCTCCAGGCCCTCGCTGCCGTCCTCGGCGGCACCCAGTCGCTCCATACGAACTCGATGGACGAAGCTCTCTCCCTTCCCACCGAGAAAGCCGTCCAGATCGCGCTCCGCACGCAGCAGGTCATCGGCTTCGAGAGCGGCGTCGGCGACGTCATCGACCCCCTCGGCGGCTCCTGGTACATCGAGTCCATGACCGACCGCCTCGAAGGCGAGGCGCGCGACTACCTGAAGACCATCGAGGACCTCGGCGGAGCGCCCGCCGCCCTCGAGCAGGGCTTCCAGCAGCGAGAGATCCAGGAAGCCTCGTACCGCTACCAGCGCGAGATCGAGGAGAAGGACCGCGTCATCGTCGGTGTGAACGACTTCACCGTCAGCGGCGAAGAGCCGCCCGAGCTCCTGCGCGTCGATCCCTCCATCGGCCAGCGCCAGGTCGAGCGTCTCCAGGCCCTCCGCGCCGAGCGTGACAACGATGCCGCCGATGCCGCCATCGCCGCCCTCGAAGAGGGCGCCCGCGGCACCGACAACCTCGTACCCCTCATCGTCGCCGCCGTCGAGGCGCGCGCCACGCTCGGGGAGATCAGCCACGCCCTGCGCCGCGCCTGGGGTGAGTACCGCGAGATCGTGGTCGTCTGATGGCCGAGGACGACACCCGAAGCTACGCGGACGACCGCCGCCGCCTGCTCGGCGAACTGGAGCTGGAGCGCAATCAGCTCCTGCGAAACATCGAGACCTGCCGCATCCGCGACATCGAGCGCCCCATGATCGACGAGTGGTCCCTCAAGGACATCGTCGGCCACGTCGCCAGCTGGGAGGCCGAGGTCGTCAGCGCTCTGCTCGACATCCAGGAGGGACGCCGCCCCGCCATCCTCGACTTCGACGAGGAGCGCACCGACGCCTGGAACCAGGACCACGTCGAGCGCAAGCGCAGCCTTACCTTCTGGAGCGTACTCGAACAGCTCAAGGCCGGCCGCGAACGCCTGCTCGCCACCGTCGCCCAGTTCGACGACGCCGCCATCGGCGAGGAAGGCCGCGTCCCCAACCAGCTCCTGCAGGTGGTCGCCAACCACGACAAGGAACACTGGCACATCATCGCCGCCTACCTCGCCGGCATGCCCGGTGTGCGCGAAACCAGCGCCGCCGGAACCAGCTGACGCCCAAAGGAGCCATATGCTCAGCAAGGTCCACCACGTCGGAATCGTCGTCGAAAGCGCGGATGCCGCGCTCGCCTTCTACCGCGACCAGCTCGGCCTGCCCGTCAGCGTTGACCGTGTGGTCGATGACCAGGGCGTACGCGGCGTGCTCCTGCCCATCGGGGACGCGGAGATTGAGCTGCTCGAACCCAATCGGGAGGGCACGGGCATCGCGCGATTCCTCCAGTCGCGGGGCGAGGGGCTGCATCACGTCTGCCTCCAGTCCGACGACTGCGCCGCCGACCTGCGCGCGGCCGCCTCACTTGGCGTCCAGCTCATCGACGAGTCGCCGCGCCCGGGTCTCGCGGGCAACATCGGCTTCCTCCACCCGAAGTCGAACCACGGCGTGCTCGTCGAGTACGCCACCCCCGTCGAGGAGCCCGAAACCGGCCCCTCCGACGCCGCCATCGCGCGCCGCCTGGACCACGTGGGCATCGTGGTGAAGGACATCTCCACCGCCGCCGCGACCTACGAGCGCCACTTCGGCTTCAGTCTCGACCCCGAACTGGGCGGCAAGCAGGACGCGCTCGGCATCGAGAACGCCTTCATGCTGGCCGGCAACTGCCATCTCGAATTCATCCGCCCCACGACCGACGAGGGACCGGTCGCGACCTTCGCCGAAGAGCGCGGCGAGGGCTCGTTTCTCCTCTCCCTCGCTGTCGACAACGTCGAGGCGGCCGTCGCCACCCTGCGGGATGGCGGCGTCCGCGCCGGCGCCCCGAACGGGGGCGTCGCCTTCGTCTCGCCCCGCTCGTCCTTCGGCGTCACCCTGCAGTTGGTCGAGCGATCCTGACCCCACGACACAGAGGAGCAGCACCATGACCGCATCTCCCGAGACCCCCGCGCAGGGCGAGACCGGACAGAAGATCCGCGTCCTTATCGCCAAGCCCGGCCTCGATGGCCACGACCGTGGCGCCAAGATTGTCGCTCGCGCCCTGCGCGACGGCGGTTGCGAGGTCATCTACACCGGCATCCGCCAGACGCCCCAGATGATTGCCGAGGCTGCCCTCCAGGAAGACGTCGACGTCGTCGGCCTCAGCATCCTCTCCGGCGCCCACCTCGAGCTCTTCCCCCGCATCGTCGAGGAGCTCAGGTCGCGCGGGCTTGACGATGTCGTCCTCTTCTGTGGCGGCATCATTCCCGAGGAAGACACAGACGCCCTTGAGGCGATGGGCTTCAGCGCCATCTTCCGTCCGGGCACCAACACTCGCGACATCGTGTCGTTCGTGTACGACAACGCCTCATCCGAGTGAGCGACCTGATCGAGCGGTTCCTCGCGGGCGAGCGCCGCGCCCTCTCCCGGATCCTCACGCGGGTCGAGAACGGCACGCCCGAGGGGCGCGAGTACCTGCGCCAGCTGTATCCCCGCTCCGGTCGCGCCCACACAATCGGCATTACCGGCGGCGCCGGCTCCGGCAAGAGCAGCCTCACGGGCTCCCTCGCCTCCGAGTTGCGCAAGCGCGGCCACGAGGTCGGCGTCATCGCCGTCGACCCCTCCAGCCCCTTCACCCAGGGCGCCATCCTCGGTGACCGCATCCGCATGCAGGATCTCGTCCTCGATCCGGGCGTCTTCGTCCGCAGCATGGCCAGCCGCGGCGCCCTCGGCGGGCTGGCCCCGACTATCGACGACGTCGTCGCCGTCATGGATGCGTTCGGCTTCCCCTACGTCTTCATTGAGACCGTCGGCGCCGGCCAGGACGAGGTCGAGATCGCCGGCACCGCCCTCACCACCGTCCTCGTCAACAACCCCGGCACCGGGGACGACATTCAGGCGCTCAAGGCCGGCATCATCGAGATCGCCGACGTGCTCGTCGTGAACAAGGCTGACCGCCCCGGCGCCGACGTGCTCGTGAGCCAGCTTCGTGCCCTCCTCTCGCTAGCTCCCAGCGAGGGCCGCGACATCCCCATCCTCTCGACCGTCGCCACCACCGGAGATGGGGTCCCCGAGCTCGTCGACGCCATCGACGAGCACCGCGCCTGGCTCGATACCTCCGGCGAGCTCGACCGCCACCGGCGCCAGGAGGCGCGCCACCAGGTCCTCTCCGTCGCCCAGCGCATCCTTCTCGAACAGATCCGGCGCGAGACTTCCGAGGAGACCCTCGGCGATCTCGTCGGGCAGGTCGCAGGCCGCTCTCTCGACCCCCACACCGCGGCCGAACAGCTCGTCGAGCAGGGCCAGGCGGTGTGAGCGAGGCCCGCCAGCGCATCCGTGCTCGCTTCCGCAAGGGCGAGCGTGTGCGCCACATCTCCCACCTCGACGTGCTCCGCTACTGGGAACGGGCCATTCGCCGCGCGGAACTGCCCCTCCTCTACTCGCAGGGCTTCACGCCCCACCCGAAGATCGCCTTCGCGGCGCCCCTGCCGCTCGGGTTCATCGGCGAAGGCGAGATCATGGAGGTGCTGCTGGAGGAGCGCGTCACCCTCGAGGCTTTCGCCGCCGCCCTCTCGGCCCAGACCACCCCCGACCTCGAGCTCCGCGAGGCGAGCGAAGTCCCCCTCGGCCTCCCCGCCCTCCCCACCCTCCTGCGCTGGGCCGACTATCGCCTCGCACTCGATGGCGTCACCCCCGAGCACGCCACCGAGTCCGTCAACGCCTTCCTCGCCACCGAGACCTTCCCTTGGCGGCAGGAACGCGAGGGCAAGAAGGCGCGCGAGTACGACCTCCGTACCGGCGTCACCTCCATTTCCGTCGACGCGAGGGAAGGTCGCACAGCCATCGAAGCTCGCCTGAGCTGCGGGCAGGAGCTGACGGTGCGCCCGGAGCAGCTCGTCGCTGCGCTCTTCCCGACTGCGACGGTCGAGCGCTACGTGCGCGCGGG
>VXRS01000169.1:5155-6251 GCA_009838385.1 Dehalococcoidia bacterium
GTCTCCCACAACTTCGTGCTGCGCCTCCTCATCTGCCGCCTGCTCGGCCTCGAGATCGGCGTATTTCGGGCCTTCACCGTCGGTCTCGCGTCTGTCTCCACGCTGTCGCTGCGGGCCGGCGGGGCCTCCCTCCGCTCCCTCAACGACCGTTCCCACCTCTCCCGGGACCCAAACGAAAGCGCTTGAATCTTGAACGGCGCGAGCCTAATTTGGTCACATGCCTATCCCGGTGTTCACTAAGACAACCCTGTTTCTTCTGGTTTGTCTGCTGCTCGCCGGGTACTTCGTCTACACCGCCTCGTCGGGCACCGTCCGCCAGCGCCAGCAGAACGAAGACCACGAAGCGGCGCTCGCGGAGATCGAGAATCTCCAGTCCAGGCGCGACCATCTCCTCGCCGTGTACGACTACGTCGTCTCCGACGCCTACGTCGAGCAGGCCGCCCGGCGCGAACTCGGTTACATCCGTGCGGGCGAGACCGCATTCGTCGTGCTCAGTCCCCCTCCCCCCTCTGATCAGGATTTGTCTGGTGAGTGGTGGGAGCGCCTCTTCCCCAAGTAGTGCAGGACGACACCTTCCCGCCCCTTGAGCGCGTCCGCCGCTTCGCCGAGCGCGAGCAGCTCTTCCGCAGCGCCGCGAAGGTCGTCGTCGCCGTGAGCGGAGGGGCCGACTCCGTCGCCGCCCTCCTCCTCCTGCGCGACCTGGGCGAGGCGCACGGGTTCGAGGTTGTCGCCGCCCACTTCGACCACCACCTGCGGCACGAGTCCGCCGGCGACCGTGACTTCGTCAGCGACCTCTGCGAACGCCTCGATGTGCCCTGCATGACAGGCGAGGGTGACGTCCCCCTTGCCGCCGAAGAAATGCGGATGGGAATCGAGGAGGCGGCTCGCAAGCTCCGCTACCAGTTCCTCGCCTTTGCCGCCGAGCGCCAGGGCGCGGGCGCCGTCGCCACCGGGCACACCGCCGACGACCATGTCGAGACCGTGCTCCACCACATCGTCCGGGGCAGCGGGGTGCGCGGGATCAGGGGCATGCTGCCGGCTGCTCCCCTCCCCGGCATGCCATCCCTCCGGCTCATCCGCCCCCTCCTCCCCCTCG
>VXRS01000243.1:0-2947 GCA_009838385.1 Dehalococcoidia bacterium
GGGCTGGGAGGGGAAGATCGCCGCCACCCGCCACGCGCGCGAGAACGGCATCCCCTACCTGGGGCTCTGCCTCGGCCTGCAGGTGATGGTCACCGAGTTCGCGCGCAACGTCTGCGGCTGGGACGGGGCCAACTCGACCGAGTTCGACCCGGAGTCGCCCTTCCCCGTCATCAGCCTGCTCGAGGAGCAAGAGGGCGTGGTCGCCAAGGGTGGCACGATGCGGCTCGGCTGGTACCCCTGCCGCCTGCGCCCGGGAAGCGTCGCCGCCGGGAACTACGACGAGGGGCTCGTGAACGAGCGCCACCGCCATCGCTGGGAGTTGAACAACCGCTTCCGCGACGAGATGGAGGCGGCGGGCCTCACCGTCGCGGGCACCTCGCCCGACGGGACGCTCGCGGAGATCGCGGAGGTCGCGGACCACCCCTTCATGCTGGGGACGCAGTTCCACCCCGAGCTGCAGAGCCGCCCCAACCGGCCTCATCCCCTCTTCCACGGCTTCGTGAACACCGCCCTCGCCCACCGTTCCCCCCGGAGCGAGACGACCCCCGTCGTCGCCGCCGGCTAGTGGACGCCTGGCGCATCGTTCACATCCTCGCCCTGCTCTGGATGGGCGCAGGACTGGGCGCGACCTACCCCCTGATCGTGCGCGCGTGGCTCTCGAAGGACGTGCAGTTCCAGATGTACGCCCTCGTGGAGGCGGCCAACAACGAGACGCGCGTGCTCCTGCCCGGCGCCATGCTCTCGGGCGCGACCGGCTTCTTCTGGGGCGTGGCCGAGTACGACTTCATCCGCGACGGCTGGCTGGCGGCGCTCACGGGGCTGTTCGTGTTCTTCTGGCTGGTCTGCCTGCCCCTCATGGGCTTCGGCCTGCGGCGCGCGCGCACGGCCGCGCTCATCGCCGCTCGCGACGGCGAAGCCACCGACGAGCTCCGCGAAATCCTCGACGACCGCGTCCCGCTGGTGTTCGGCACGGCGCTGGTGCTGAGCGTGCCGCTCATGGCCTGGCTGGCCATCTTCAAGCCGTTCTAGCTAGTGGCTGGTGGTTGGTGATCGGTGGTCGGCCCCCGCCCCGGCCCCACTCAGCGGCGCGACAGCGACGCGCTCCACTCAGGCAGCGCAAGCTGCCGCCCTCCTCAGCGAAGCGCGCAGCGCGAGCGCTCCACTCAGCCGCGCGGAAGCGCGGCGCTTTCCTCCTGGACGCGCTGCCACTCGGCTTCGGGGTCGTCGGCGCCGAGGCGCTCGGCGGCGGTGCGGCGGGAGCGGATGCCGGCCTCGACGAGTGAGCGCTCGTCGGCGACCTGGCGGGAGCGGTCGGCGGGGAGGACGGGGCCCCACAGCGCCTCCGCCTGCAGGCCGTCGACGGCCAGGCCCTCGTAGCGCGCGAGCAGACGCAGGGCGAGCATCGCGCGGCGCTCGTAGACGGGCGTGCGGATGAGCCGCTTGCGCGCGACCTTGCGCGCCACCGGGTCCAGCTCGACGTTGAGGGCGACGCCGCTCAGGCCCGCGGGGTTCTGCCCAAAGGCCGTGCGGGGCGATTCGCCCAGGTCATGCAGGGTGCGGTAGACGAGGTCGATGTAGTCGCGGTGGAGGGCGGCCCCGCCACCCTGCAGCAGGTCGAGCAGGTAGGCGCGGGCGCGTTCGGGCACCTCCCAGACGGCGCCCGGCTCGACAGAGATGTCCTGTGAGCCCGCCACCCCTTCGAGCACGGCGATGGGGTTGCCCGAGAGTTCGAGTATCTGGCTCAGCTGGCTGAAGGCGCGGTTCAGCTCGCGGTTCGGCTCGGCCAGGGGGCCGATATCGCTCGACCCCCACGGCTGCTTCGGCTCGCTCACGTTGGGGAACACGACGAAGGGGATGAACCCGTACGGGTTCGCCTCGCGACGCTCCAGCTCTGGGCCGCGCCACAGCTCGAACGTCTCCGCCGTCCAGTGCTCCGTCACGAGACTATCGACGGCCGATGCCGAGAGGGGCAGGGAGGCCGAGGGGAGGGGCGCATCGCCGGCGGCGTACTGCGAGGCGACCGCCTCGATGCGCGAGGCGTCGTCGGGGGCGCGCCAGACGAAGATGCCCTGTACGTCGGGCGCGGAGATGCGCACGCGTCCCTCGTCCACGTCCCACGTGACCTTGTAGGCGCCGTCGCCGAGCACGGCGCAGTCGAGCTCGGTCTCGAAGTCGAGCCGTTCGAGGCCGTTCGCCGCTTCGATGGCGCGCCAGGCCTGCTCGGCCTGCCGCGCGCGCTCGCTGCCGGCACGGTCGAGCGGGTCACGGGGCCGGACCTGGAGGGCGTGCCCTTCGAAGAGGTAGCTCGTGATCTTGTCGACGAACGCCCTCGCGTAGTTGAGCACGAGGCGGCGCTCGCCGCGGCGGGCGCGTCCCGCCCACTGGTCGCCCTCGTAGAATGCGAGGTGCTCGCGGTAGCGGCGCAGGCGGTCCTGGTCGAGGGCGCGCAGCTGGAGGGGGAAAGGGGTAGCCGTCACGGGCGAACTCCGGGGAAGGGATTGCGCGAACCGTGGCGGTCCCCCGCCCGAGCGCGAAGCCCCGGGTGGCAGCGAGCGCGTCTTGCCGCTCGCCGTTACCGCTCGCTACAGTGCTCGGGTGACCACCCCCAACCTCCCCGAGGTCGTCGACCAGCCCGAGGTCGAGGAAGAGCTTGAGCAGCCCTGTCACCTCATCCTGCTCGACGACGACAGCCACACGTACCAGTACGTCATTCGCATGCTGGGCGACCTGTTCGGCTACTCGCGGGAGAAGGCGTTCGGCATCGCCTCCGTGGTCGACAGCCAGGGCCAGGCGATCCTGATGACGGGCGCGAAGGACGAGTGCCTGCTGAAGCAGGACCAGATTCACGCCTACGGACCGGACCCGCTGATGGAGATCAGCGTGGGCAGCATGTCGGCGGTCGTCGAGCCCGCGGCCTAGAACTCGTAACCCGCCGGTAACACGAAAC
>VXRS01000243.1:3047-6083 GCA_009838385.1 Dehalococcoidia bacterium
GGCGAGCACGAGCTTGTCCTGGTGCACGTCTGCGGCGCGGACCAGCTCGACCGCATGCCTTTCGACTCCCCCGCCGACGATTTCATCGTGCTGCCCGCCGCCCCCGGCGAGCTGCGCCGCCGGGTCGAGCGCGCCCTCTACCGCCGCCACGGCATCGACACCGAGAACTTCGTGCGCTGCGGCGCCCTCACCATCGACCTCGCCAACTACCGCGTGACCGTGGCGGGCGAGTCCGTCGTGCTGACCTTCAAGGAGTACGAGCTGCTCCGCTATCTCGCCATGAACGCGGGCCGCGTCTCCACGCGCGAGCAGCTGCTGAACCGCGTCTGGGGTTACGACTACTTCGGCGGAGCGCGCACGGTCGACGTCCACATCCGGCGCATCCGCTCGAAGATCGAGATCCACGGCCACACGTTCATCGAGACCGTGCGCAACGTGGGCTACCGGCTGGTCGCGTCCGGCTAAGGCACACCCACTCCGGCTGGGGGTGACAGGCGAGCCTTCGCGCTCGCGCAGGCCCGCGCCACCGTGGCGGCCATGACGACCCTGCCCGACATCCGTGACCGCGTCCGCAGCGACCTGCGCGACCTCGACGCCGACGCCGCCCGCTGGAGCGACGCCGAGCTCGACCGCCACATTTCCCGCGCTCTCGCCGACGTGAGCCTGGCGGCGCCCGCCGAGGCGACCACAATGGTCGCCACCACCCCGGGCAGCCGCGATCTCACGACCGCCGTCCTGCCGAACTTCCTCGAGCTGGAGTCGGTGGAGCTGCCCATCGACACCTTCCCCCGCCGCCACGTCCCCTTCTCGGTCTGGGCGGAGACGATCACGCTGGAGCCCCCGGCGCCCCCAAAGGGCGAGCGCGCGCGGCTGCGCTACCTCGCCCGCCACACGCTCGACGACCAGGGCACGACGCTGCCGGAAGCGCTCGAAGACGTGCTCGCCACGGGCGCCGCGGGATACGCCGCTATCGCCTGGGCCGCCTACGCCATCGACCGGCTGACGGCGGGCGACGATGTAGCCGAACGCTTCCGCCTCTGGGGCGAGGGGCGCCTGCGCACCTTCCGCGAGCAGCTCCGGGAGCACCAACGCCCGCGCCGCGTGCGGGGCCGGAGGCTGGCCGCCACCGACTGACCCGGCGGGCGCGAGAGCGGCAGTGGGTGGTAGGCTCGCCGCTGTGAGAGACGATCCGCAGGCCTACCACGAGCCGGATCCACCCGAACGCGCCACGCCCTCGGCGTGGGCCTACCGCGGCTCGATCGCGGCGCTCGTGCTCGGCTCCTTCCTGGCCCTCTTTCTCGTCCTGCGCCCCCCAGAGAGCGCGAGCCGCGCCGAACCGGTCAGCCCCGCCACCGCAACGGACACGCCGGAAGCCACCCCCAGGCCCGGAGCGGTCGCCACCCGCGAGCCGGCGGCGACACCAACCCCCGCTCCCGCAACCCCGGCGCCGACGCCGGTAGCAACGCCCACGCCGACCGCCACGCCCGAGCCCACCCCTGCCCCCGCGCTCGAACCGATCGAGTACGAGATCGTCCCGGGCGACACCCTTTCGGCGATCGCCGTGGAGTTCGACGTCTCCGTCGAGGCCATCCTCGCCCTGAACCCCGGCCTCGAACCGGATGCGATCCAGGCCGGGCAGATCATCCTGGTGCCGCGAGAATGAACACCGACCGCGAAGTCAGGATTCGCAGGGCTCGCCGCGGGCTGTGGCGCACGGCGCTCTTCTGGACTCCCCTCTTCATTGCGGTCGCCGGTGGGGGGATCTACTTCTTCATCGGCCAGGCCACGGGCGACGACGGGTACGGCTGGGTGCTTCCCTCGCTCCTCGTCGTCTTCGGTTCCCTGTTCGGCTACCAGGGCATCCAGGCCATCCGCGACCTCCGCGGCGGTACGGCCATGATCGAGGGCTTCATCACGCGGCGCTGGCGCCGTTTCGACCTCGGCAGCCGCAGCTACTACCTGCGCATCGATGGCGACAAGATCATCCGCACCGACCGCGTCCAGTACGACCCGGTCGAGCAGGGCAACTACGTCGCGGTCGAGTATTACCCCGGTTCGATGATCGCCGTGGCCGTGGAGAAGCGGGAGCCGCCGGAGGGCTATGAGCCCCCCACGGACGAGCCGGGCGAGCCCGCGCTTCCCGAGCCCGACCCACTCCTGATCGAGCGCGAGTGACGCGCCCGGCGCTTCGATGACCGACGGCGAGCCCAACGGCTACCGCACCATCCACGACCTCGCGGGCGACGAACGCCCCCGCGAGAAGCTCCTGCGCCACGGCCCTGGCGTCCTTAGCGATGCCGAGCTCATCGCCATCCTCGCGGGCTCGGGTACGCGCGGCGAGAACGTCATCGACCTCGCCCGGGGGCTGCTCGACTCGCACGGCGGCCTCGGCGGTCTGCTGCGCGCCGACGCGAAGTCGCTGCAGCGCACGCGAGGGCTCGGGCCGGCGAAGGCGGCGCAACTCGCGGCCGCGATCGAGCTGGGCCGGCGGATGCCCCGCCTCGACGGCGATGCCCGGCCCCTGCTCACCTCCCCCGAGGCCGTGTTCGACTACCTGCGGGGCGAGCTCCGGGGGCGCTCCCGCGAGGAGTTGCACGTGCTCGCGGCGGATTCGGGAGGACGCCTGCTGGGCACCCCCACCGTCCTACAGGGGAGCGTTCACTCCGTCGGGTTTCGCATGGGCGACATCTTCCGGGAGGCGATCGTGCTGGACGCGAGCGCCGTCGTCATCGTGCACAACCACCCCTCCGGGCGCGCCACCCCGAGCCCGCGCGACATCGACCTCACGCGCGACATCGCAACAGCCGGGGCAGCGCTCGACATCAAGCTGCACGACCACCTGATCATCGCCGGCGAGCGCTACGTGAGCATGAAGCGCGAGGGGCTGCTTGGCGCCTGAGCGACGAAGCCTCGCGCCGGGGCGTGCCCTCCTGCTGACGGCGGTTCTTGGCGCAGGGCTTCTGGGGAACGGCTGCGTCGCCGAAGTGGTCCCCGAACCTCCGCCGCCTGCCCCCACGTCCACGGCCACCTCCCCAC
>VXRS01000165.1 GCA_009838385.1 Dehalococcoidia bacterium
CCATCGTCGCCTGGTACGCCCTCGGCATGGTCGCGTTCCTCTACTACATGCACATCCCGAACATCCGCCGCCTTATCGCGGGCACTGAACCGAAGCTCGGGCAGGGTGGCGACACGGCTGCGAGCGGCTGAGCCGTGCCTGCCTTCCTCGTTGCCGGCGCGACCTCCTGGGGCGTGACCCTCGCGGGTTTCCTCGCGACGGGCGGCGCCGACGTGACCATCCTCGCCCGCACCCCCGACGAAGCCGCCACGGTCGATCGTGACCGCGGGCTCGCGCGCCTGCCCGGCTTCGAGCTGCCTGCCACCGTCCAGATATCCCCCATCGAGGCCGCCCCCGCCGCCGATGGCATCGTCGTTGCCGTCCCGGCCCAGTCTTTCCGCGCGACGGCGCAACACCCCGCCCTCTCCCGCGACGTTCCCGTGCTCACCGCGGCCAAGGGCATCGAGCATGGCTCCCTTCTGCGCATGAGCGAAGTACTCGCCGCCTGTGGGTGGCCGGCCGAGCGCATCTCCGCCCTCTCCGGCCCTAATCTCGCCCGCGAGATCGTTGCGGGACTCCCAGCCGCCTCCACCGTCGCCTCCGCCGGAGAGGCGGAAGCGGAGATGTGGCAGCACGCCCTCAGCACTTCCCGCTTCCGCGTCTACCGTTCCGCCGATCTCGTAGGCGTCGAGCTTGGCGGAGCCCTCAAGAACGTCGTCGCGATCGCGGCGGGGGTGGGGGCGGGGCTCGGCCTTGGCGCGAACGCCCTCGCTTCCCTCACCACCCGCGGACTCGCCGAGATCACCCGCCTGGCCGTTGCCGAAGGCGCCTCAGCGACTACCCTCCTCGGCCTCGCCGGCGTCGGCGACCTCATGGCGACCTGCTACTCCCCGCTCAGTCGCAACCACCGCTTCGGCGAGCGCCTCGCCGCTGGAGACGCGCCCGAGCAGGCGATGGCGGCTGCCGGCGGCGTGGTCGAGGGGGCCGCCACCGCCCCGGTTGCTCTTGCACTGGCCGCCCGCCACGGTCTTGATATGCCGATCGCCGAACAGGTCAACGCCGTCATCTCCGGCGAGCGCTCCGTCACGGATGCCCTGGAGGCGCTTCTTTCCCGCGACCTTCGCGCCGAGGGGTGAACCGCTGTGTACCATCAGAGGCATGACCAGCTCCTCGACGCCGCTCGCCGAGCTCAACGAGGCGCTCGAACGGCTCGCTGGTGGCGCTGACCTTCTCCCCTCCGAGCTCCCCGTCCTCTCCGACCTCGACCGCGAGCAGGTCAAGGCGCTTGAGGACGCCTGGCCCCGCATCCCCGACGACACCCGCGTCAGGGTCATCACCGAGGCGGTGCGCCTCTCCGACGAGAGCGTCGAAGTCGAGTTTTCCCGCTTCGCGGGCGTGGCCATCGCCGACCCGCTGGCCGAGGTGCGCGGCGCCGCCGTCGAGGCCCTGCGCGAGTCCACCCACCGCACCACCGCCCGCCTCCTGACGTCCGTCCTCCGAGATGACGACGACGAGGAGGTAGCGGCCGACGCTGCCGACATCCTCGGCGAGTTCGTGATGCGCCTGGAGTTGGGCCACTTCCCCGAGCGGGAGGGCGAGGCCGTTGTCGAGAGCCTTCGCGCCGCCGCGTCGGACCCGGCTCGCGCCCCTGCCGTTCGCGCCAGCGCTCTTGAGTCGCTGGCCCCCCGCACGCTCCCCTGGATCGACGGCCTCGTCCTCGAGGCCTACTACGGCGACGATGAGACGGTGCGGCTCGCCGCCGTGCGCGCCATGGGGCTCTCCGCCCGCGAGGACTGGCTCGAATACGTGCTCGAGCAGTTCGAGTCGGGCGATCCCGAATTCCGCCGCGAGGCCGTTATCGCCGCTGGCGAGATCGACTCCGAAGACGCCGTTGACCGCCTCGCCGACCTCTTCCTCGATGCCGAGGAGGAGGTGGCGAGGGCGGCCATCGCGGCCGCTGGGGAGATCGGTGGCGAGGTCGCCCTCGAGTACCTGCGCGAGTTCGCCCAGGAAGCGCCCGAGGGCTGGGAGGACGTCATCGCCGAGGCCATCGAGGCGGCCTCCGCGGTCCAGCGCGACTACGCGGAGTTCGAAGAGTGAGCACGCGCGCCGCCCGCCGTCTGCCCGTCATTGACTCCGTTTCCGCGGGGGGCGTCGTCTGGCGCCGGGATGCCGGAGGAGGTATCGAGGTGGTCATCGGTTACCAGGCGAGGGATCGGCGCTGGGGCATCCCCAAGGGCACCCCCAACAAGGGCGAGACCCTCGAGGTCACCGCCCTCCGCGAGGTCACCGAGGAGACCGGCCTCGAAGTGGTCCTCGGCGAGAAGGTCGGCGTCATCGACTACTGGTTTTCGCAGGACGGACGCCGCTACCACAAGCACGTCCATCACTGGCTCATGACGGTCAGCGGTGGCGACTTCGCCCACCGCGACCACGAGTACGACGACGTTGTCTGGGTCTCGGCCGGCGAGGCGCTCACCCAGATCACCTTCGCCACCGAGCGCACCATCATCGAGAAGGCGCTGGCGGTACTGGGGGTGGACGTGTGAGCGAGACGAAGCCGGTCGTCGTCGTGGCCGAGACGCCCCGCCTCCGCATCCGCGAGAAGCGCATCGAGGATGCCCCGGCCGAGTACGCCTGGCGCCGCGACCCCGAGGTCGCCCGCTACGACGCAACCCCGCCCCTCATCCTCTCCTATCGCGAGTACGTCCAGCAGTTCGAGCGCGACCTGCGCTTCTCGAACCCGGCCCGGCACGCGTACGCCATCGAGACCGTCGAGGGCGAGCACATCGGCGCGCTCATGTACTACAACGCCGACCACGTTTCCGGCACGGCCGAATACGGCATCTCTATCGGGCCGGCTGAGAGCCGCGGCGCCGGGCTCGGCACCGAGGCCACGATCGCCTTCCTTCGCTTCGCCTGGAAATCACTGCCGCTAAGGCGCATCTACCTCCACACGCTCGAGTGGAACGAACGTGCCCGTCGCTCGTTCGAGCGCGCCGGCTTCCAGCAGACCAAGGTGGTGCTGCGCCGCAACGAGCGCTACCTCTACATGGAGGCCAGGCGCGAGTGGTGGCTGCTCTGGGACAGCGAGGGGCGCTTCGCCGAGTACGTCGGCGCCGCCCCGCACGCGAGCGAGGCGACTACCCCGGACAGCTAGCCGCCCTCCTGTGAGTTGTGCGCTTCCAGGATCGCGTTCGCGATCAGGCGGGCGTGCGGAAACGGCTTCCAGCCTTCCGGCGTGTTGTAGTAGCGCGTCCCGATCTGCACCTCTTCCGGCGGACGGTTCCCGTACTCGACATCGATCCCCTCGACGCGGATGCTCGGCGTGCCCAGGAAACGCTTCGTGGTCGCGTCTTCCTGGCTCAGCACCTCCGTGTAGGTGACCTCGACCGTGACGCCCGTCGCCTCGATGGCGAGACGCAGGTTCTCCTCGGCCTCGTCACCCGGCGACTGCCCGCGTGCGTGCAGAACCTCAACCTGAATCGCTGCTGCTGTCAGAGCGTTCCTCCCCGGGCTGCCGTTGCCGGGCGAGGCGCTCGGCCAGCGACGCCTCTGCTCCCAGCGAGCCCGCGTGATAGTACCGCGTCTCGCCCAGTTCTTCGGGCAGGTAGCGCTCGCCCTCCGCGTAGTGGTCGGGCTCGTCGTGCGCGTAGCGATAGCCGGAGCCGTAGCCCATCTCCCGCATCAGCCCGGTCGCTGCGTTGCGCAGGTGCAGGGGAACAGGCAGGTGTGAGGTGCGCCTTGCGTCCTCGCTCGCCCGCGCGTACGCCGTCAGCGCCGAATTGCTCTTCGGCGCGAGCGCCAGGTAGAGCGCGCACTCCGCCATCGGCAGGAACCCCTCCGGCATGCCGATGAAGTGCACCGCCTGCTGGCACGAGGTCGCCACGCCCAGCGCCTGCGGGTCCGCCAGACCGATGTCCTCCGCCGCCAGGATCACCATGCGCCGCACGATGAACAGCGGGTCCTCTCCCGCCTCTACCATCCGCGCCAGCCAGTAAACCGCTGCGTCCGGGTCCGACCCCCGCACCGACTTGATGAACGCCGAGATGGCGTCGTAGTGGTAGTCGCCTTCCTTGTCGTAGTACGGACGGCGCTCCTGCAGCGCCCGCCGCACGTCCCCCGCCCCGATGAGCTCGCGGCCGTCGCCCTGCGCCGAATCCGCCGCGACTTCCAGCGCGCTCAGCGCCGCCCGAGCGTCTCCGTGGGCGCCCTCGACCAACGCCCCCCGGGCCTCCTCCTCGATCGCGAGGCTCAGCGACCCAAGCCCCCGCTCCCCATCGCCCAGGGCGCGTTCGACGATGTGCGCGAGGTCGTCCTCTGCCAGCGCCTCCAGCCGCACCACCCGCACCCGGCTCAGCAGCGGCGCGACCACCTCGAACGACGGATTCTCCGTCGTCGCCCCGATGAGCGTGACGGTGCCGTTCTCTACATAAGGCAGGATGACGTCCTGCTGCGCCTTGTTGAACCGGTGGATCTCGTCGATGAAGAGCACGGTGCGAACGCCCGCATCCCGGCGCTGCTGCGCCTCCCCAATGACGCGGCGCAGCTCCGCCACGCCAGAGGCGACGGCCGACAGCGCCACGAACTCGCCTTCGGTGTCGCTCGCCAGGATGCGCGCCAGTGTGGTCTTCCCGCACCCCGGCGGCCCCCAGAGGATGATCGACGGCAGCGTCGCGCCCGTCGCCACTCGCCCCAGCAGCGCATCCGGCCCCACAGCCGGCTGCTGCCCGACGAATTCCTCGAGCGTGCGCGGCCGCATCCGCGCCGCCAGCGGCGCGTCGGGCCGCTCGCCCGCGGAGAAGCCCAGGGACGCTTGCAATCCTCGTGCGTCCCGTTGTCGAGGCATCGTCAGCCCGCCAGCACGGCGATCGTCACGCCGTCGCCGCCTTCCTGTGGCGGCGCCGTCTCATAGCGACGCACCAGCGGGTGCCGGGCGAGCGCTTCGCGGATAGCCGCGCGCAACGCCCCCGTGCCCTTCCCGTGGATGATGCGGATCGAGGGCAGGCCCGCCCGGAACGCGTCGTCTAGGTGTCCCTCGAAGTTCAGGACCGCCTCCTCCGCCCGCTGACCTCGCAAGTCGAGCTCCGCCGCGACTGAGGTCGCTGGCGGCAGGTCCACCGTGGCTCTGACGGGCGGCGTGAGCTTCGGTTCCGTTCGCTCGATGCGGTCGACCGAAACCTTCATCCGCATCGACCCGAACCGCACCTCCACGCGCCCGTCCGCCCCCACCCCCGTGACCGCCTCCCCCTGCTGAGGGATGTCCCGTACGCGAACGATGTCGCCCGGCGAGACCGGGTCGAGCCAGGCCGTCGCCCGCTCCGTCGCCTGCTTCCCCGCCGCCTCGATCTCCGCGTCGAGCGCCTGCAGGCGCTCTGCTGCCTCCCGGTCCACGGTGCGCTCCCGCTCGCGGCGCTCAAGGCGCTCCAGTTCGCGCTGCGCCCGCGCGACCAGCGCTTCGCCCTCTCGTCGCGCCCGCCCGAGGATTGCCTCCCGCTCCGTCTCGATCGTGCGGTGCTGCTCCGTCAGCTGATGGCGCAGCTCTTCCGCTTCGCGTCTCGCCGCCTCCTCGCGACTGCGCGCCTCGGCGGCGCCCGCGCGCTCCCGGCGCGCTTCGTCCAGCAGCCCGTCCAGCTCCCGCGTCTCCGGCGCGACCCGCTCCTCTGCCCGCTCGAGCACACCCTCGTCGATGCCCAGCCGCCGCGCGATTGCGATAGCGTTCGACTGTCCCGGCAGCCCGATCGTGAGGTGGAACGTCGGGCTCAGGGTCTGCAGGTCGAACTCCACGGAGGCGTTTCGCAGGCGCGGCTCCTCCTGTGCGAACGTCTTCAGTTCCCCGTGGTGTGTCGTCGCGATGATCGTGCAGCCGCGGTCCAACAGGGTTTCGAGGACCGCCCGCGAAAGCGCAGCGCCCTCCTCCGGATCGGTGCCCGCTCCCAGCTCGTCGAGCAGCACGAGCGTGC
>VXRS01000251.1 GCA_009838385.1 Dehalococcoidia bacterium
CGCGAGCGAGGTTGCCGAGGGCGACGATGAGGCGGCGGGGGATGGCGTCGGCGGCAACGCCCGCGATGATGCCCGCGACCATCATGGGCACGACGAGGGCGAGGACGAGAAGGCTGGTGTAGAAGGCCTTGCCGGTGGCGTCGAGGACGAGGAGGACGAGTGCGAGGTTTAGCGAGTTCTGGGCGATACGGGAGAAGAAGCGGGAGGAGCTGAGGCGGCGGAACGGGAGCTGCTGGAGGAGGGCAGGGGGCGCGGAAGTCTCGGAGACGTCCTCCCAGGCGGGGGCGGCGCTCACGAGGCGGCAGAGACCCGCGACTTCGCGCGCTGCTCGAAGCGGCGGCGCTCGAGCATGACACGGCGTCCGCACTCAAGGCAGACAAGGCCGATGTCGGCGCCGACGCGGTACACGCGCCACTCCCAGCCGCCGCAGGGGTGGCGGCGGCGCATCCGCCAGACGTCGCCGACGGCTACCTCGTCGTTCACGGGGCGGGGGCGTTGAGGGCGTCGCGCAGCTCCCGCGCGGCACCACCGGGGTCGGGAGCGTTGGCGATGCTGCGGGAGGCGTTCACGACCATGAGTCCGTACTCGGCCTTCGTCGCGGCCACGACCTCGGCCGGATCCCCGCCCTGCGCGCCCACGCCGGGGACAAGCAGGGTCGCTCGCGGGGCCAGCTCACGCACATGGGCGAGCTCGGCGGGCGCGGTGGCGCCGACGACGAGGCCGACGTTCGCGCTCCAGGTGGGCATCTCGGCAGCGAGGCGTTCGTACAGGGGCTCGCCACTGGCGAGCGTCGCGTTCTGGATGGTTGCGGAGCCGGGGTTGGAGGTTCGGCAGAGGAGGTAGACGCCCCGGTCCTCGTAGTCGAGGAAGGGCTGCACGGCGTCCTGACCCTGGAAGGGATTCACGGTGGCGGCATCGAAGCCCCAGACCTCAAAGAGGGCGCGGGCGTAGGCGGCGGCGGTGTTCCCCATGTCGCCACGCTTGGCGTCGGCGATGACGGGGATGCCGTCGGGAATGGCTTCGAGGGTCTCTTCGAGGGCGCGCAGGCCGGGGATGCCGAACTGCTCGTAGAAGGCGAGGTTGGGCTTGAAGCAGGCGGCGTAGGGGGCCGTCGCTTCAATGAGGCGGCGGTTTCTCCCCGCGATCTCCTCGACGGGCGTGGCGCCGGGAGGATCGAGGCCAACGCAGACGTAGCTGCCGACCTCGCGGCTGCGGCGGGCGAGGTGCTCGACGTAGGACGCCATCACTGGGCCTCCGCCGCCTGCTCGCTGGGGGCGAAGCCGAGCTTTGGCAGGGTCTCGAGGAAGGCCTCGCGGTTGCCCGAGACGATGAGGTCGAGGGCGCCCTCGGCGTCGGGGGGCGCTTCCAGGTCGAGCTCCCGAAGGAGGTCGCAGGCGCGCCTGGCGACCGGCTCGCCCGTGCCGAGAACGGAGACGCCCGGGAACTCGGCGGTGATGGCGGGGGCGAGGAACTCGTAGTGGGTACAGCCGAGCACGACGATGTCGGCGCCGTTGGCGACGGGTTGGGCGAGGGCGGAGCGGACGGCCTTGCGTGCGGCCGGCGTGTCGACTTCGCCGCGCTCGACCAGCTCGGCGAGGTCGTGGCCGACGACGCGGTCGATGGCGGCGCCCGTGCCGAACTCGTCGACGACGCTGGCGTAGAGGTCGCCGTCGAAGGTGCCGGGGGTGGCGAGGATGGCGACGCGTCCGCTGCGGGAGGCGCGCGTCGCGGGCTTCACGGCGGGCACCATGCCGACGAAGGGCAGGTCGAAGAGCTGGCGCAGGTCGGCGACGGCTGCGGCGGAAGCGGTGTTGCAGGCGACGACGATGAGCTTGGCGTCAGCCTCGACGAGACGGTGGGCGATGGCGAAGGCGCGCTTGCGCACCTCGCCCGGGTCGCGGGGGCCGTAGGGGAAATACGCGGTATCGGCGAAGTAGACGGTGCGTTCGCGGGGGGCGAGGCGGCGAAATTCGCGGAAAACACTGAGCCCGCCTACGCCGGAATCGAACATGCCGACGGGTCGCGGGTCCATCCCGTCAAGCATACGGCCTCGACCGGCTTGCCGCCGCTCGCCGAGGGTGCGCGCGAACGGTCCAGCGGGCATGCTGCGCCCATGACCAAGCGACTCGAAGTGGCGTTGCTGCCTTCGGAGGCGGAGGCGATAGAGGCCGACGCCTTCCTCGTGATCGACGTGCTGCGGGCGACGACGACGATCGCGACGCTGTTCGAGGGCGGGCTTGCGGACCTGGTGGTCGTCGATGAGATCGAGGCAGCACGGGAGCGAGCGCGGTCGGAGGGACGAGTCCTGTTCGGGGAGGTGGGCGGTCTTCCGCCGGAAGGCTTCGACTACGGGAACTCGCCGGCGGAGGCCGCGACGCTCGACGTTCGGGGCAAGGGGGCGGTGCTCTTCACGACCAACGGCACACGCGCGATCTGCGGGTCGGCCGGCCAGGGAGCGGTGGCGACGGCGGCGTTCGCGAACGCCGGGGCGGCGGCGCGCTGGGCGGCGGGGTTCGACCGTGTGGCGCTGGTGTGCGCGGGCAACTCGGGCGGCAAGCGTTTCGCGTTGGAGGACTTCGCGGCGGCGGCGAGGCTGGTGCAACTCATCGCGAGGGAGAGCCCGGGACTGGAGCTGGGAGACGCAGCGGGGGTGGCGGCGGAGATGGGCGGCTACGAGGACTGGATCGCACCGGGGCTGCCCCAACAGACCGACCGGAGCGCGCGTCTGATCGCGGGAGCGCACCATGCCCAGGGCCTGAAGGCCCTCGGGCTGGGCGCGGACATCGCCTTCGCGGCGCGCGAGGACACGTCGGGAGCCGTCCCGCAGGTGGCGGAGCACGGGCAGGGGTGGGCGCTGCTGCGGGCATCCCCTCCCTAACCTGGTTTCCGCATGGGCTACGCTGGCCACGAGGACAAGCGGCAATGAAGCATCGCCGAACCCCCGAGTTGATTGAACGCTTCGAAGAAGGGTTCTACGGCTCTATTGACGCGACGGGGGAAGCCATCTCCCGGGTCAATCGGGCCCTCTCGTGGCAGCCCCGACGGATGCGCTACCAGGTGCTTGTTGCGGTGCTTGGCGCGGCGCTCGGGGTGGGGGCTGTCTTCATCCGTTTTGTCTTCGATGGACCCGACCTCCTTCTCGGGATCGTTGCCGTTCTCGTCCCGGCGGCGCTCATGACGGTGGCCGGCCTTGTGATGCGGAACTACCTGTCCCGGCGTCAGCGGGAGGAGTCTATCGCAGACAGACAGCGCGAGATGCGCTAGTCGCGGCTCTCCCAGCGGCGGCGGAGGTCGGCCAGGGTCGATTCGTCCGGGGGGCGGCCGGAGTAGCGGGCGTACTCGAAGGCGGCGGTGATCTCGTCCGTTACTTCCTGGTGGAAGGTCGAAACGAGGACGGGGGCGAACTCGTGGGGGGTCTGGCCCTCCCGTCGGGCCCTCCCTTCCCTGCGGGCGGATTCGAGCACTTCGAGGTAAAGGCGCGTGACGCCTTCTCCCGCGGCTTCGCGACGGCGTTCGCGGCGAAGGAGGTTGCGGGCGGCGCCGCGCAGGTCTTCGCCGAAGCTGCCAACGGCCTCCGACTCGGAGGCGTCGAGGCCGCGGTCGCCGACACGCCGGCGGAGCACGGCGAGGATGAAGATCAAGGCGGCCACGACGGCGACGCCGAGGAAGATGGTGCCCCCCGCGAGGGTGTAGCGGGCAGCGCGGGCAGCGAGCGAGTCCCCGTCAATCGCCTGGCCCCCGTCTCCTTCCGTCTCCGGGGGCACCGGCACTTCAATCTGCGGCGGCTCGGAATTGCCGTCGGCCCCCAGCAGCCAGAGGACGAACTCGAAGAAGTTCGAGAGCACCCACGCAATCGGAATAAAGAGCGCGTACGTCAGGAACCAGGCAATGGCCCTGCCGGCGGCTGATGCGGGCTCGGAGAGGACATCGATGAGTGGCTCGAGGAGGACGCCAACAAGGAGCACGCCAAGGACGGCGAAGGCAGCGGTTCCAACGAGCAGCGCCGTGGTCACGCTCCCGGAGCGGAGGCTGCCCATGCTGGAGCCGCTCTGGGAAAGCTGCGAGCAGGCCAGAGCCGCGAGCGCCACCCCGTAGAAGACGACACCGCCGCGGGTGACGACATCGGCCTGCTCGCTTGGGGCCGTGAGCAGGAGGGCGAGGGTGACGAGCGCGAACGGAGCAGCGAGGGAGCGGGGGGCGTTCTCGATCCAGACGCCGCTGCGCGAGCGCCAGGCCGCCCACGCCCACAGAAGGACGAGAAGGAAGGCGCTCGACATGACGGCGGGGATCCACTCCTTGATGGTTCCTGTGCGGAGGATGAAGTCGGTAAGCCAGCCGAAGTCCCAGAGGGCCAGGTCGCCCGCGTACTGGATGCGGAGGGCGCCGTACAGGACGAGGAGGCCGATCACGCCAACTGCCAATGCCCGCTTGCCGGCCCCAACGCCGAACCAGTCGAGCACGGCAGGGGCGAAGAAGGAGACAAAGGCGATGACGACGAAGCCGGGCGCGCTCACGAGCTCATTCCCGGGCTCCGGGAAGATGCGCATGACGACCTCGCCGATGGTGTAGAAGGCGAGCGCTTCGGCGCCGAGCAGCAACACGAGAGCAGCGCGACGGATCACACGAGCACCTCGCTTGCCTCCAAGCGGCGTCCCGTGACGCGGACGGGCAGACCCGTCAGCTTGTCGAGGTCGACACGCTCGGAGGTGACGACAACGGCGACGCGGTAGCCCTCGTCCTGCAGCCGCCGCATGGCCTCCGCAAGCTCGTCGGGGATGAAGGCGGCGGCGAGGATGAGCGTGGAGCCTAGCGGGAGGCGGCTGGCCTCGCGGCGGAGGCGGCCGGCGAGGTCGCCCATGGTGAGGGGCTGGACGACGGCGAGGGTCTCGAGGATGCGGGGGAGCTGGGTGCGGGCCCGGGAGGGCGGGAGGCGGATGGGGCGGTCGGAGTTGGGGAGCGAGCCGTTCGCAAGGAGGCCGACGGCGTAGCGGCGGCCGGTGGCCCAGACGGCGAGCGAGGCGGCCATGGAGACGGTGCGCTCCAGGTCATCCTTCAGGTAGCCCTCCCAGGAGTGCTCGAGGGTGTCGATGTTGAGGAGGACGTAGAGGTGCTGGACCGCGGAGGGCTCGTACACGCGCGACTGGAGCTCGCCGTGACGGGCGGTGGCCTTCCAGTCGATGCGGCGGAGGGGGTCGCCGGGCTCATAGTCGCGGAGGCCGGCGATGCGGAGGGGATCCTCGAAGATGCGGTTGCGGCCCTTGGAGTCGCCGAGAGGGCGGTCGGCGGGAAAGCCGAGGTCGTCGAGGGCGAAGACGCGCGGATAGGCGATGAAGGGCGTCATCTCCGGCGCATCGAAGTGGCGGGGGAAGATGCCGAGGATATCGGCGGAGTGGAGCTGGGTGGGGCCGATCTGGAACTGGCCGCGCTCGCGGGAGCTGACCTGCATGCGCCAGCGCCTGCGCTCGTACCAGCCGAGGGCTCCCCGCCGGGTCAGCCAGTTGAGTCCCGGCGCGGAGGCCGCGGGGAGCTCCTCGCCCTCGATCTCGAGCTCCTCGGAGATGGCGACGCGCAGGTCGAACCAGGGGAGGGGCAGGGGCTTCCGGTTCTCGATCTCGAAGCGCAGCTCGACCTGCTCGCCCTGGAAGGCGCGGGCCTCGCTGAGGCTGCTGCTCACGTTCACGCGCCGGAAGATGTAGCGTGCCCAGAGACGGCTGATCGCGCCCACGATGAGGACGACGACGCCGATGCCGGTGACCATCGGCTGGCCGGTGCCGGCCCCGACGCCGATCAGGACCGGTCCCGCGAGCAGCCAGAGGTCGCGGAAGACCATGAGCTAGCGCCGGCGTGCCAGTGGCGGCGACATCAGCTTCGCTGCCAGGGCGACTCGTCCCCGGACGACGAAGCGGTTGGGGCCGGGCGGGACGAGGCGGTGGGGGCG
>VXRS01000278.1 GCA_009838385.1 Dehalococcoidia bacterium
GCGCCCTCCTCCGGATCGGTGCCCGCTCCCAGCTCGTCGAGCAGCACGAGCGTGCCGGGCGCTGCCGCTTCCAGGATCCCGCCCACCGTCCGCATGTGCGAGGAGAACGTCGAGAGCGACTGCTCGATCGACTGCTCATCGCCGATATCGGCGTGGATCGCCCCGTAGGTCACGAAGCGGCTGCCCTCGTCGCAGGGGACGGGCAGGCCCGCCTGCGCCATCAGCGTGAGCAGCCCCACTGTCTTGAGCGCGACCGTCTTGCCGCCCGTGTTCGGACCCGTGATCAGCAGCCCCGGCGCTTCCTCGCTCAGGTCGAGGTCGATCGGGACAACGTCGCCCTGGAGCAGCGGGTGCCGTGCCCGTACGAGCGAGATGTGGCCCCACTGCCCCAGCCAGGAGTCGTCGCCGTCCGCACGCGGCAGGTCCGCGCTCAGCCGTTTCCCGAGCAGCACCTTCGCCCGCAGCAGGTCGAGCCGGGCCATCGCCTCCAGCGTTGCCAGCGCCTCGTCCTCGCGCTCTCCCACCATCGCCGAGAGCTGCAGAAGCACGCGGCGCTCCTCGCGCTCCTCGGCGAGCTGCAGTTCGCGTACCTCGTTGCCCGTCTCGACCACGCTCATCGGCTCCAGGAACACTGTCGCCCCGCTCGACGACACATCGTGGACGATGCCCGGAAGCTGCCCTCGGAAGTCCGCCTTTACGGGGATGACCATGCGCCCGTTCCGCTCGGTCAGCAGCTCCTCCTGCGCGACACCCCGCCGGACTGCGTCGCCCAGGGCGGCCCGCGCTCGCTGCTCGAGCCGGCCCTGCGCCACCCGGAGTTCGCGGCGAACGGCCGCCAGCTCCGGACTCGCATCGTCGGCGACCGCCCCCCGCGGCGTGATCGCGCGCTGTACCTCGGCGACAAACGACCGGAAGTCCGCAATCGCTTCCGCGATGGTCGCGATGCGCGGTGTCTGCTCGGCCAGGCGTTCGGCGAGCTGGCGCGCCCGCCGGGCGGTGTCGAAGGAGCCCGCCGCCTCCTGCAGATCGGTGGGTTCGAGCGCCTGCCCGATCGTGGCGGCATGGACCAGCGGCCGCAGGTCGCGCATGCCCCCGAGGGGCACGTCGAGGCCCATCTGGTCGATGGCCGTCATCTCCGCGGTCTCCGCCTGTAGCGCCAGCACGGCCTCATGCTCGCGCTCGGGTTCGAGCGCAAGGGCGAGCTCCCGGCCCAGGCTGAAGGCGGTCTCACCCGCCAGCATCGCCCGCACCTTGTCGAACTCCAGCACGCGCAGGGTGTGGTCGTTCATGGCCTCAGCGTACGTCCTCGCCCACGGCGGGACCACAAACAGGGAAAGGACTGTGTGTTTCGGCGCTCATCTCAACCCGCTAAGCTGATTGACCCGGCGTCTTGCGCAGAGAGGGTTGGATGCTCCAAAAGGTTCTGATCGCCAACCGCGGAGAGATCGCGTTGCGGATCGTGCGTGGACTGCACGATCTCGGGATCGCCTCGGTTGCGATCTACTCCGAGGTCGACCGTCTCTCCCGTCACGTTCGCTATGCGGACGAGGCCTACCTCGTCGGTCGCCCTGAAGCCGCGGACAGCTACCTCAACGGTGAACGCATCATCGACATTGCCGTCGCCTGCGGCGCCGACGCCATCCACCCTGGCTATGGCTTCCTCGCTGAGAACGCCGACTTCGCCGAGGCCTGCGAGGAGGCGGGCCTCACCTTCATCGGACCCTCCGCCGCAGCCATGCGGCTGCTTGGCGACAAGAATGCGGCGCGCTCCCTGGCCGCCAGCGTCGGCGTGCCGCTGGTGCCCGGAACCGATCCGATCGAGTCGCACGACGACGCCCTCGAGCTCGCGCGCGAGATCGGCTACCCGATCGCCATCAAGGCGGCGGCGGGCGGCGGCGGGCGCGGCATCCGCTTCGTGGAGCGAGAGGAAGACTTGCCTCGCGCCCTCGCCCTTGCCAGCCGCGAGGCCGAGGCGGCCTTCAGCGACGGCACGCTCTACCTGGAAAAGCAGATGCAGGGCGTGCGCCACATCGAGGTGCAGATCATCGCCGACACCTTCGGGAACGTGATTCCCCTGGGCGAGCGCGAGTGCTCCATCCAGCGCCGCCACCAGAAGATCATCGAGGAGACCCCCTCTGTCGTCGTCGGCCCCGAACTGCGCCGCGCCCTCAATCGCGCGGCCGTGCGCGTCGCCCGCGCCGCTGGCTACCGCAGCGCCGGCACCGTCGAGTTCCTCCTCACCGAGGATGAGCAGTACTACTTCCTCGAGGTGAACGCCCGCCTCCAGGTTGAGCACCCCGTGACCGAGATGACGACCGGGGTCGACATCGTGAAGGACCAGATCATCGTCGCCAGCGGCTTTGAGCTCCCCTACGACGAGAGCGACCTCATCATGCGCGGCTGGGCGATCGAGTGCCGCATCGTCGCCGAGGACCCCCAGAACGGCTTCCTGCCGTCGGTTGGGCGCATCGTCTTCTCCCGTGAGCCCGCCGGCCCCGGCATCCGCGTCGAGAGCTGCCTGCACGACGGGTTCGAGGTGACGCCGTATTACGACTCCCTCCTTGCCAAGGTGACCGCCTGGGGAACCGACCGCGAGGATGCTCGCACCCGCATGATCCGCGCCCTCCAGGAGTCGCGCGTCGTCGGCGTCGCCACCAACATCCCCTACCTCCTCGAGATCCTCGATTTGCCGGCCTTTGTCGAGGGTCGGCTCGACACCGACTTCCTCGATCGCCACCAGGTCGCGGGTCGCCACTCTGAGGAGCCACTGCGCGAGGCGGCCGCCATTGCCGCTCTCCTCACGCTCTCCGGCGAGGGACGCTCCGTGGTTGCCGCCACTGACGGGCGCAACCAGCGCCGGGCGCCCTCCGCCTGGAGACAGCAAGCGATGGGACGATGGCCGAAAAGTATCTGATCCAGGTTGACGACCAGCCCATCGAGGCCGAACTGGAGCGCCTGAACGGCGGCGGTGCGGCGCGAGTGCGGCTGCACGCCGATGGCGAGTGGCAGTTCGCCGAGATGCAGCATGTGCGCGCCGGCCTGCACGTCGTCATGCTCGATAACCACCCTGTCGAGCTCTACATCGAGCGCCGGGGCAGCGCCGTCGACGTCACGATCGGACGGCGCACCTACCACATCCAGATCGGACGCGGCCGCCGAGCCGCCAGCATGGCCGCCGCCGCTGCCGCCGCCGGCGACGGCATCGTCCGCATCAACGCGCCGATGACGGGGAACGTCCTTGAGGTGCGCACCGAGCCGGGAGCGGAGGTCGAGGCGGGAGACGTGCTCGTCGTCATCGAGTCGATGAAGATGAACAACGAGCTGCGCGCACCTGCCGCCGGGGTGGTAGAGCGCGTCGGCGCGGTCGTCGACGCACAGGTCGAAGAGGGCGCCGAGCTCGTCGTTATTCGCCCCCGGGAAGATTCGAACGGAACCGCCTGAATTACGCTTCCGTTGACCCGTAAGATGTTGTTACGTACGGTACGCGCCCGGCCGTGCTAGGCGGGGAGCTAGCGGTGCCCTGTTACCCGCAAACCGCTCCAGCGGGGCTGAATTCCCGTCCGAGGGGTCGTCTCTCCGGGGACTGCCTTCGCAAAGCGGCGTTGACGATCTGGTCCTGCGCGGCGGAGCACTACGAACCTGGTCAGGTCCGGAAGGAAGCAGCCATAAGTAGAACGCTCCGGGCGCCGCAGAATCGCCGGGTCCGAGCTGGCTCGCGCGGTGCAAGCCTGGCATTCACTTCGACGGCGGGTGCACGGTCGCTGCCGGACTTCACGAGCCGTCCCCGCGCGGGCGGCTGCAAGGGAGGGGGTGCCCTTGGACCGTAGCCTGCTTCGCCCCCGTCCCACCATCGACCCCCCGCCGATGATTGGGCGGCCCTTCGGCGGTTTCGATCCCATCGAGTACTCCCGCTCCACGCGGGGTCGCCGGCATGCCGCGGCGATGCTCGTGGTCGCGCTCCTTGTCGTGCTCGCCTTCCAGCTGTTCCCTATCCAGAACGTCACCCTCGTGACGGGCGACACGACCGTGCAGGTGCGCTCCACTTTTGGCGACGAGCAGGAAGCGCTCGACGCTGCCGCGCTCGACCTCGCCCCCGGCGACCGTGTTCTCGTCGCCCGCACCGGCAACCAGGCCGCCCTCGCGGTCCAGCGGGCCGTGCCCGTGGTGGTTCAAGCCGATGGGGCCCGCATCGAGGTGCGCACGCGGGCCCGCACCGTTGCCGGAGCCCTCGCCCTCGCCAACGTGGAGATCGGCGACGGTGACCGGATCTACGTCGAAGGCTCCCGCACCGCTCCCGGCCACGAGCTCGGCGGCCTCGTCCCGGGGTTGGTATCCGCTGCCTCCGATGCGCAACCCCTCCGCATCGAGGTCGTCCGCGCCCTCCCCGAGGTGCCCGTCACGGACTCGACCGCTGCGTCGTCGCTTCCCCCGGATGCGGAGGTAGCCCCGGCGCTGGAGGCGGTACCGGCTCGCCGCATCCTCAGCGTGCTCGTCGACCCGAACGCCTGGAGGCCCATCGAGAGCTCCCCACCCCCCGACATGGAAGCGCTCTTCCGGGCCGTGGCCGCCCTCCCCGCGAGGGTCCTGATAACGGTCAACATCGGCGGTCAGGTCGACAGGTTGCGGATCGCCGCCGACCGCGTCGAGGAGGTCCTTGCCCAGCTCGACGTCGAGCTCGGAGAGCACGACCGCATCTCCCATCCCCTCGATGCCGCGGTCATCGCTGATATGGAGATCGTCGTCCTCTTCATTGAGAAGGTCGTGGAGGAGTACATCGAGTACACCGAGCCCACGATCTACTGGCGCGACGACCACACGCTCGCGCCCGGCGAGGTACGCCTCGTCGAGGGAACGCCCGGCGAAGTGCGGGTCTGGGAAGAAGTGACCTACGAGAACGGCGCCGAGATCTCCCGCGAGCCCCACTCCGCCCTTGTCCTGTCGGAGCCTATCTCCGGTGAGCGCCTGCGCGGCCCGGTGGCCGATGACGGCGTCTCTCCAGTCGTCGTCGACGACTACGACGGGCCCTACACCCAGAAGCTGCGGGTCTGGGCCACCTGGTACAACGCCACGCACGGGTGGGCGCCCCCCGGCCATCCCGGCTACGGGATCACCTTCACCGGCGTACCCCTCGAATACGGCATCTGCGCCGTCGACCCGGACTTCATTCCCCTGGGTACCAGGTTCTACGTACCCGGCTATGGCGAGTGCCTCGCCGCGGACACCGGCGGCCTGATCAACGGCTACGACATCGACCTCGGCTTCCCCGAGGGCCATCCCCCCGAGCCGTGGCATACCGGCTACGTCCACATCTACCTCCTCGACTGACCCTCGCAGCCCGGCCTACCATCGCGTCATGAGCGCAAGATCTCGGGGACCGCGCGCCCGCAAGGCGCTCGGTCAGCACTTCCTCGTCGATACCGGCGTGCTGGCCGATATCGCGGCCGCTGTGCGGGTACCCGAGGGCGGCGTCCTCTTCGAGATCGGCGCCGGTACGGGCCAGCTCACCGGAACACTGCTGGATGCTGGTCACGAGGTCGTGGCGCTCGAGGTCGAGCCCCGTCTCCTCGGCCACCTCCGCCAACGCTTCGCTGATCGCCAGCGCCTGACGCTGGTGGAAGGGGACGCCCGCATCCTCGACCTCGCCGAGGTTATTCCCGCGGGGCGCCCCTTCAGCGTCGTGGGGAACCTCCCCTACTTCGCCGCCAACCCCATCATCCGCCACCTGCTCGAAGGCCGGCCTCGCCCGACGGAGCTGGTGGTGATGGTGCAGCGTGAGGTCGCCCGCGAGATTACCGCCAGTCCCGGCAAGCTCTCGCTGCTCGGCATCTCCGTCCAGAACCACGCCGTACCCGAACCGCTCTTCGATGTCCCCCCCAATGCCTGGGTCGTATAGAGATCTGAGGCAGCGGCCGAGGAGCGGCGGGTGAATCGCGGGG
>VXRS01000196.1 GCA_009838385.1 Dehalococcoidia bacterium
CACCCACGCGCTCGTGGGCCCGGAGCTCTGAATAAGACACAGGGCTCGGGCCGGGGGCGCGGGGGGGGGCGTTGCTGGTGGAGACCGTGCCGAACTCACTCTTCATCATCGGAGTCGTGGCGGTAGGAGGGGCGCTGATCACCGGCCAGGTGGGGGTTCCCGCCTACCGGCGGGAGCTGGGGATGGTGCACGAGCAGCGGCCGCCGCTGCGCAGCGTCCTCTCCAAGCGGCTGGTGTTCCTGAGCGCGCTGATCCTCTCGGCGACGATCGGGATCAGCTCGCTGGTGCCCGCGATCCGTCCCTACGGCGACAACGTGCTGGATATCTCATTCGCGCAGCTGACGGTGTTCCTGATCCCGGCGGTGGTGGCGGGCGGGATCCTGTACGTGCCGTCGGGGCACCTTTCGGACCGAATCGGGCGGACGATCCCGCTCCTGCTCGGGCAGTTCCTGATCATCGCGGGGGCGATGACGGCCGCGGCGACGACGAACATCTTCCTGGCGGCGGCGGCGACGGCGGTGATCTTCAGCGGGCACGTGCAGCAGGTTCCCGCGCTGAACGCCTCGATGATGGATCTGGCGCCGGAGTCGTACCGGGGCACGCTGATCGGGTGGTCGGTGGCGCTGAGCGGGCTGGGGTTGGCGATCGGGCCGGCGCTCGGCGGGGCGGTGGTGGACGCCTACGACGCGCCGATGGCGTTCCGAACCGGGGCGATGGTGGCCGGGTTCACGGCCGTCCTGACGATTGCCTACGGGCTCGTATACGGATACGCGCGGCCGGCCCACCCGGACGAGGGGGAGGCGGAGGGGACACCGGCTGAGGGTTGAGATCAGCTCTCGGCGATGGTGATCCCGCTGATAGCGACGGGCTCGACGGGCCGGTCGTTGGCGCCGGTCTGGGCGCCGGCGATGGCGTCGATCACATCCTCGCCCGCCGTGAGCTTGCCGAAGATCGTGTAGTTCGGGGGCAGCGGGTAGTCGGCGTGCATGATGAAGAACTGGCTGCCGTTCGTGTTGGGACCGGCGTTGGCCATGGCCAGCGTTCCGCGGTCGTAGGAGCGGGAGACAGGCTCATCGTTGAAGCGGTAGCCGGGGCCACCCCGGCCGGTGCCGGTGGGGTCGCCGCCCTGAATCATGAAACCGCTGATGACGCGGTGGAAGATAACCTCGTCGTAGAAGCCGTCGCGGGCGAGGAAGACGAAGTTGTTGACGGTGTTGGGGGCGTCGTCGGGGAAGAGCTCGGCCGTCATCGAGCCGGCAGACGTCTCGATGGTGGCGGTGTAGCTCTTCTCGGGGTCGATGGAGAGGGCGGGGGGCGCGTCGTACTGCTTCACGGGTGCTCCGATCGGTGGGGTGGGGCAAGCATACGAGAGCGCGGCGTTTCGCTCGCGCTCAGGCGTCCTCGGAGATCCAGCGGTCGGTATCGCGGGACCAGGCGACGAGCTCCTCGGGCTTAAAGAAGAGGGCGGTCTCGCGCTCGCCGCTCTCAGGGCTGTCGCTGGCGTGTACGAGGTTGCGGCCGACTTCGAGGCCGAAGTCGCCACGGATGGTGCCGGCGTCCGCCTGGGAGGGGTTGGTCGCGCCGACGCTGTTGCGAACGGCTCCGGTGGCGGAGTCGCCCTCGAAGACCGCAGCGATGATGGGGCTGCTGGTGATGTAGTCGACGAGCCCGGCGAAGAAGGGCTTGCCTTCGTGCTCGGCGTAGTGCCGGCGTGCGAGGTCCGTATCGACCTGCATGAGCTTGAGGCCGATGAGACGGAGGCCGCGGTTCTCCAGGCGCTGGAGGATGGTTCCGGCGAGGCCGCGCTGCATGGCGTCGGGCTTGACGAGTACGAGGGTGCGTTCAGTTGCCATGCGGCTATCGTGCTGGCAGACGGTCCTGCGCGCCAGCGGAACCGAAGGGGCGACGGGGGGCGGTGATGTTGGGATCGCGGAGGTAGATGGCGGTCAGCTCGGCGACGGGTTCGAGGGCGCCGGCGCGGAAGCGCGCCAGGGCCGCGACAGCGCGGTCGCGAGGAGGCACCTCGCGGCCTCCGAGGGCACCGGCGCCCTCGCCGGCAAGGGCATCGGCACTGAGGTCGTCGGGGGCGACGATGCGCATGGGGCCATCTGGGGCGAGCCCGCGGAAGTCCTGGACGGCGAGCTCACCGCGACCGGCGGGGTGGACGGCGGTGAGGACGGGCGCATCCGTTTCGCTCCCGGAGGAGGCGGCGACCGCCTCGAGGGTGGAGATGCCGGCGAGATCGCAGCCCTGCGCGAGGGCGAGTCCCTGGGCGGTGGCGATCCCGGCGCGCAGTCCCGAGTAGCTGCCGGGGCCGCACACGGCCACGACGGCGGAGAGGGAAGCGCCGCGCAGGTGCTCCTCGACGGCGGCGAGGAGGGAGGCGTGGGTGAAGTCGTCGGCGCTCTCGACGACACGGGGTTCGGTACCGGGACCTTTATCGAAGGCGAGGGCGAAGGCGGGGGAGGCGGTGTCGATGGCGAGGACGGCGCTCACGCGAGCTCCAGGGAGGCGAGCAGCTCGCGGCCACGGGCATCGCCGGCGCGGAGGCGGAAGCTGCGTTCGTTGCCCTGGCTTCCGGCGATCTCGACGGTGAGGGTGGCGGCGGGGAGGTGGCCCTCGGCGCGGTCGGGCCACTCGACGACGAGGACGCCGCGCTCCGCTTCTTCCCAGAGGCCAAGCTCGGAGAGGTCGGCGGCGCCGGCGATGCGGTAGAGGTCGGCGTGGAAGAGGCGCTCGCGGCCGACGTGCGTGTTCACGAGGACGAAAGTGGGGCTGGTCACGGGGCCGGGGCATTCGAGGCCGCGGCCGATCCCCTGGGCGAGGCGCGTCTTGCCGGTGCCGAGGTCGCCGCTGAGGAGCACGACATCGCCCGCGCGCAGACGGGCGCCGAGGCGCTCGCCGAGGGCGCGGGTGGCGTCCTCGCTGCTGGTGGTGAGGGTCGTCTCGACGGCGGCGGTCATCGCTGGTCCAGTATAGGGAGGGACGTTGCTGTGCCCCACGCCACAGCGGGAGGAAGTCGTGCGAGTCGCGCTCATCTCGGACGTGCACGCGAACCTCGTTGCACTGGAGGCGGTGCTGGCGGATGCGGAGGGGCGCGGGGTCGAGGCCATCTGGAACCTGGGGGACACGGTGGGGTACGGGCCGGATCCGAACGGCGTGGTGGCGCGGCTGGTGGAGGCGGGGGCGGTGTCGGTGCTGGGGAACCACGACGCGGCGGCAACGGGGGCGATCGGGACGGAGTGGTTCAACTCGCTGGCGGCAGAGGCGGCGGAGTGGACACGGGCGCACGTGGAGCCGGAGACGGCCGCCACGCTCGCGGGGCTGGGAGAGGTGGTGCGGGAAGGCGAGTGGAGCCTCGCGCACGGAACGCTGCGCCAGCCGCTGTGGGAGTACCTGATCACTGAAGAGGCGGCGGAGGGGCACTTCGCGCTGCAGGAAACACCGTACAGCGCCGTGGGACACACGCATGTCCCGCTGCTGGTGCGCCGGGGGACGGCGGGAGTGGAGGGAGAGACGCCGGTACCTGGCGAGGCGGTCGCGTTCGGGGAGGGGCTGCTGTGCGTGAATCCGGGGTCGGTGGGGCAGCCACGGGACGGCGACCCACGGTCGTCGTATGCGCTGATCGACACGGAAGCGGGGACGGTGACGCATTACCGCGTTTCCTACGACATCGGCGAGACACAGCGGCGGATGGAGGAGGCGGGATTGCCCCGGGCACTCGCCGAGCGGCTCCGGTTCGGGCGGTGAGTTGACCGTACTGAGGTGATTTGTACCCTATTTCACAATCTTCTCTACCCCTCGTAGCGAATGGGCCGGGAGGCTCCACTGAGCCGGGGGACAACGGTGAGCGACAGTGACCGAAAATGGAAAAGACCTCACTTCCGCAGTACTGGGCAATCGCATTCGGCAGGCGCGCAAGGACGCGGGCCTGAGCCAGGTGCGGCTGGCGCAGTTGCTGAACACGACGCAGAGCGCCATCAGCCTCTACGAGGCCGGGCAGCGGGCAGTGGGCATCGACATGCTGCTGAACGTGGCGCGTATCCTGAACCGCCCCCTGCACTACTTCCTGGGCGCGATCGACGAGGTGCTGTACGTGCGCGACAGCCGGATCGCGAACCTGGCGAACGAGCTGGAGAAGCGGCCGCAGGACATCGAGGAGCTGCTCGAGTACTGGGAGTTCGTCCGCTGGCGGAACGCGCAGGAGCGCGAGCAGGGGTTGGAACTGGTCGGCGGCAGCTAACATAGCCCGGACACCCCCGCGCAACGGGGGCCGAGACCAAGCCAGGAGCACCGCGGTGGGGCGTCGCGTCTACGATCCCACGGATGCCCGGAGATTGTTGAATCCCGGGCCGGTCAGCATCGTGACGGCGAGCTGGCGCGGCGACGCGAACGCCGCCCCGGTGGCGTGGACGGCGCCGCTCTCGATGTCTCCGCCGATGGTGGGTGTGGTCCTGCACCCGATCCGGCACACGGCGGACATGATCCGCTTCAGCGAAGAGTTCGCGCTCAATATTCCCGGGCCGGAGCTCATGCGGGAGACGGCGTACTTCGGAAGCCGGTCGGGAGTCGACGAGAACAAGGTCGAGGGCAGCAAGCTGGATGCGTTCACGGCGCTGCGGGTGGACGCGCCGCTGCTGGAGGGCTGCCTGGCGTGGATCGAGTGCGGCCTCCGAGACGTGATTCCCACGGGCGACCATGTGCTGTTCGTGGGCGAAGTGGTGGCGGTGCAGGCGCTGGATGAGGCATACGCCGAGCGCTGGCTGCTGGAAGAGCGGAATTTCAGCCCCCTCACGTTCCTGGGGGGGAGCTGGTACGCGCAGGTTCGAGAGGCGCGGGAGGCGGAGTTCGAGGTGGACGCGCAGGGCGGCCTGATGGCGGAGAGCGCCGAGCAGCGCGAGGAGCGCGAAGAACTGGAGGCGCAGGAAGCCGAGCTGCGCGAACAGGAAGGGGACGAGGGCTATGAGGAGATGGTCAGCGAGGAGTAGAGCTCTCGCCCTGACCACGGGCCTCGATCGGTTCGTAGGCGCGGAACTTCTCGCCGGCGTACACGGCGTTTGGCCGTACGAGCCGGTTGTCGGCGTACTGTTCGAGCAGGTGGGCGCTCCAGCCGGCGATGCGGGCGACGGCGAAAATGGGGGTGTAGAGGTCGTGGGGAATGCCGAGCATGCGGTAGACGGAGGCGCTGAAGAAGTCGACGTTGGGGTAGAGGGGACGGCCGCTCAGCCGCTCGGCGAGGTAGTCGCGCACCTTGCGGGAGAGGTCGAAGTACTTGCGGTCGGGGGAGGTCTCTGCGAGCTGCTCGCCGAGCTCCTCGAGGATGATGGCGCGGGGGTCGGTGGTCTTGTAGACGCGGTGGCCGATGCCCATGACGCGCTCCCCGCGGGCGAGCATCGCTTCGATGTGGCTCTCGATGTTCGACTCGTCGCCGATTTCCTCGAGCATCTCGAAGACGGCGCTGTTGGCGCCGCCGTGGAGGGGCCCCTTGAGGGTGCCGATGGCGGAGGCGATGGCGGAGTACATATCGCTCATGGTGGAGGCGGTGACGATGGCCGAGAACGTCGACGCGTTCATCTCGTGCTCGGCGTGGAGGGTCATGGCGACGTCGAACACCTTGGTCTGGAGTTCGGTGGGCTCCTCGCCGGTGAGGGTGTAGAGGAAGTTGGCGGCGTGGCTGAGGTCGTCGCGGGGAGCAAGGATGTCGAGGCCCTGTCGCTGGCGGTGGAAAGCAGCAACGACCGAGGGCATGCGGGCCGTGAGGCGCGCAGCCGTCCACTTGAGCTGCTCCTGCGAGAAATCACTGGCCTTGGGGTCAAGGGCGCCGAGGGCGGTCACGCAGATCTCCAGACCGCGCATGGGAAGGCACTTGCCGGCGAGCTCGTGGATGAGCGTGCGGTTGAGGTCGGAGAGGGGGC
>VXRS01000262.1:0-4225 GCA_009838385.1 Dehalococcoidia bacterium
TCCCGCGCCACCAACCGCCCCCGCGCGACGAGCCCCTCCTCCACCACCGCCTGCGTCGTGACGTCGTCGCCGGCGCGATCCTCCGAGAGCGCCGTTCGCACCACGGAGGCGATGGTTCCTACGGGGGGTGGCTCAATCAGCACGATGGAACACCTGCCGTTGCGCCCAGCGCGCATCGTCACGCTCGGGGAAGTCGGTGCGGAAGTGAGCGCCGCGGCTCTCCTCGCGCCTGAGCGCCGCCGTCAGCAGCAGCTCCGCGAAGACTCCCAGCCAGCGCCGCTCGTGCCCCTCCCGCGAGGGCTCCGGCTCGCCCTCGGGCCAACCTTCGATCGCGTCGAGTCCCCCCTGGAGCGCCTCGCCCGAGCGCTCGATTCCGGCGTGCTCCCAGAGCAGGCGCTGGACGGCCGCGTGGTCGGGAGGCGCCGCGCTGCCCGCCGCGAACGGAGTCGAGTCCGGGCAGGGCGCCATCGCCCCGCCCGTGCCGTCCGCGATGTGCTCGACCGCGCGCTTCGCGAACACCACGGTCTCCAGCAGCGAGTTGCTCGCCAGCCGGTTCGCCCCGTGGACGCCCGTCGCCGCGGTCTCCCCGCAGGCGTAGAGCCCCGGAACCGTCGTGCGCGCCCACGAGTCCGTGCGCACGCCGCCCATCAGGTAGTGCGCGGCGGGGGCGACCGGTACCGGGTCGCGACGCAGGTCGACCCCGCGCTCGCGGCAGAAGGCCGCAATTCCCGGGAACCGCTCGATCGGGTCCACACGGTCCAGTGCGGTGCAGTCCAGCCAGACGTGGTCCGCCCCTGCGCCGCGCATCTCCGCGACCATCGCCCGCGCGACCACGTCCCGCGGCGCGAGGTCGGCAAGCTCGTGGTAGCGCGGCATGAACGCTTCGCCACCGTCGTTGCGCAGCACCGCCCCCTCCCCCCGCAGCGCCTCCGAGATCAGGAACGGCGGCGCTCCCGGCTGGCGAAAGGCCGTCGGGTGGAACTGGTAGAACTCAAGGTCGGTCACTTCCGCCCCGGCGTCGAAGGCAAGGGCGATGCCGTCGCCCGTGGCCACTGGGGGATTCGTGGTGTGGGAGAAGGCTGCCCCTGCCCCGCCCGTCGCCAGAACCACTGCGTCCGACTCGAAGACGCACTCCGCCCCGGTCCCCTGGTCGAGGGCGCGAACCCCGACGGTCTTGCCGCTTTCCAGCCGGACTTCGGTCGCCAGCACGTGCTCCCGGATGGCTATGCGGCCGTTCTCGACCCGCTCGGCGAGCGCGCTGGTGATGGCCGCCCCCGTGCGGTCGCCGCGAGCGTGCAAGACGCGCGCGTTCCGGTGCGCTCCCTCGCGCCCGAAGGCGCGGTTCGCCCCCTCGCTGTCGAAGCTGACCCCGTACCGTTCGAGGTCCCGGATGCGTCGTGGGGCGCTCTCGACGAGGATGCGCGCCATTTCCTCGTCGACGAGCCCCGCCCCCGCCGCGATCGTGTCCTTGAGGTGTTGTTCGGTGGAGTCGTCCGGGCCGATGGCGGCGGCGATGCCGCCTTGGGCGTGGCGCGTGCTGCCCTCGTGCAACTCCCCCTTCGTGGCGAGGAGTACGGGCCCCAGCGCGCTTGCTTCGAGCGCGGCGAAGAGGCCCGCCATGCCGCTCCCGACCACGATCGCCCGGTACCGGCCATCCGCCCGTGGGGGATCGCTCACGCGACTTAGTGTACGTCGTACACGAAGTCCCCGCGACGCGCCCGAACGGCCCCGTGAGTCGCCCGAATCGTGCGCCGCCGTACAATGCCAAGGGTGGCGATCCATCCAATCCGGCGCGCCGGCGACCCCGTCCTCCGGCAGAAAGCAAGGCGCGTCCGCGTGCGCGATTCGAGCATCCCGCAGCTCATCGAGGACATGTTCGAGACCATGTACGACGCGCCCGGCGTGGGCCTCGCCGCCCCCCAGATCGGCATCCCCCTCCAGGTAATCGTGCTCGATACGCCCCCGGCCGAGCCTTTCGCGTTGCTCAACCCCGAGATCATCAAGCGCTCGGGCGAACGCCAGCTCCACGAGGGTTGTCTCTCCGTGCCCGGCTTCCGGGGCGAGATCACGCGTTCGGTGAAGGTCCTCGTCAAAGGCATCGACCCCACGACCGGGAGGGAGGTCCGCATCCGCGCCGAAGACGACCTCCTCGCCGAGGCCCTCGAGCACGAGATCGACCACCTCAACGGCATCCTCTACATCGACTACCTCGACAGCCCCGATGCGCTCGTCCGGGTCGACGCCGCACCGGAGGAAGTGGAGGAAAGGGCGTGATGATCGGGGTCATCGGTGGTGAGACGTGCAGCCCCGCCGAGGGCGAGGCCGCCTTCGCCGTGGGACGTGAGCTGGCCGCCCGTGGCCACACCCTCGTCTGCGGTGGACGTGGCGGCGTCATGCGCGAGGCCTGTCGCGGCGCTCGCGCCGAAGACGGCGTGACCGTCGGCATCCTTCCCGGCGATAACCGTGCCGACATGAACGAGTTCGTCACCGTCCCCATCGTGACGGGCATCGGCTTCGCCCGGAACACCATGATCCCCCGCACCGCCGACGCCCTCGTGGCCGTCGGCGGCCGCTACGGAACCCTCAGCGAGATCGCCTTCGCCCTCATCGCGGGGAAACCAGTGGTCACCATGGGGAGCTGGGACCTCACCCTTCCCGATGGCGCCACCGCACCGCTCGTGTCGTGCGACGATGCGGGCGCGGCCATCGACGCCTGTGAGCGGTTGGCGGCAGGAGCGTCCTGATGCTGATCGAAGAGCTGGTCGCGCGCGAGATCCTCGATTCCCGCGGCAACCCCACGGTCCAGGTCTCTGTCCTTCTCGACGATGGTTCCGTCGGCCAGGCCGCCGTCCCTTCCGGCGCCTCGACCGGCGCCTACGAGGCCGTCGAGCTGCGCGATGGCGACGCCCGCCGCTACGGCGGCAAGGGCGTCCTCAAGGCAGTCGAGAACGTCAATGGCGAGATCAACGCCGCACTCATCGGCCAGCCTGCCGCCGACCAGCGCGCCGTCGACCACCAGCTCATCGAACTCGACGGTACCGCTAACAAGGCCCGTCTCGGCGCCAACGCGATGCTCGGCGTCTCCCTCGCCGTCGCCCGCGCTGCCGCCGACTCCGCCGAGGAACCGCTCTACCGCTACCTCGGCGGGGCTGCCGCAAACCGCCTCCCCGTGCCGATGTTCAACATCCTCAACGGCGGTCGCCACGCGGAGGACTCGACCGATTTCCAGGAGTTCATGGTCATGCCCGTCGGCGCGGAGACCTACTCCGAGGCCCTCCGTATGGCCGCCGAGGTCTACCAGTCGCTCAAGCGCATCCTCTCCGACCGCAACCTCAACACGACCATCGGCGACGAGGGCGGTTTCGCCCCTTCCCTTCCCGGCAACGAGGAGGCCGTGCAGGTCGTGCTGGAAGCGATCGAGGGAGCCGGCTACCGCCCCGGCGCCGACCTTGTCCTCGCCCTCGACCCGGCCACCACCGAGCTCTACCAAGGCGGCGAATACATCCTCGAGAAGGAAGGGCGCACGCTCTCTAGCGAGGGCCTCATCGACCACTGGGCCGACTGGGCCGGCCGCTACCCCATCGCCTCGATCGAAGATGGCCTCGCCGAGGACGACTGGTCCGGCTGGAGCGCCCTCGTCAAGCGTCTCGGCGCGACCGTCCAGCTCGTCGGGGACGACCTGCTCGTGACGAACCCCGAGCGCATCCAGCGCGGCATCGATGAGGGCGCGGCCAACAGCGTCCTCGTCAAGCTGAACCAGATCGGGACCCTCAGCGAGACCCTCGACGCGATCGCCCTTGCCCACCGCGCGGGCTGGACCGCCGTCATCAGCCACCGCTCGGGCGAAACCGAGGACACGTTCATCGCCGACCTCGCCGTGGCCACTGGCGCGGGCCAGATCAAGACCGGCGCGCCCGCCCGCAGCGAGCGAACCGCCAAGTACAACCGCCTGCTGGAGATCGAGACGGAGCTGGGCGTGACCGCGAGCTACGCCGGCTGGGAGGCTATCCGCCAGCTCGGCCCGCGCCCCCCGGCTGAGACGCCGCCCGCACCGCCCAGCCGCTCCCGCCGCCGCCGCAGACCCCGCGACCGGCACTAGGCCGATGGCCGGCTTCCGCGTCTCCCCGCCCAGCATCCATCCCGAGGCGGAGCGCTCGTCGCGCCCGCCCGCCGGCTCTGCCGGCTCCGTCGATGCCCACCGCCAGATGACGTTCGTCCTCGGCGA
>VXRS01000262.1:4325-5904 GCA_009838385.1 Dehalococcoidia bacterium
CTCGCGGGCGGGGAGAGCGGTCCCGGCAGGCTTGCCGTCACCTTCGCCGATCGCGACTTCCACATGGCCCTCGCCGAGCTGACGAGCGGCTGGCTGTTGGCGCTCGGTGTCGCGAAGGTCGAGCTGCTTCTCGAAGCCGGCCACGTCCTGCCCATCTCTGACCCCGAGGCGCTCACGCGCTGGGCCCGCTCCGCGCGCCGCGAACTGGACGAGCCCCGCCGCTGCCGCATCGAGCGCCGCGACATCGGCGGGGTCGAGCGCTTCGTCGTCGAGAACTGGCGGCGCGCCCCCGCCGGCGCCACGCGGCGCATCGTCCTGTAGCGACGGCGGCGCGTACGATTTCCCCAATGGTCCGTTCCCTCCCGGTCCTCCTGCTCGCGGCCCTGCTTGGCCTGCTGGCTCTCGCCTGCGACGACGGGCCAACCCCGAACCCCGTTGCCGACGAGGAGTACCTCGCCGTCATGTGCGTGAACCTCGACCGCTTCTCCGATGCGGTCATGGAGGCGACCGCCGAAGCGGAAATCGCACAGGTTATTGAGGACTTCATCGAGGAGCTCGAGGCGGTCGAGCCGCCTGCCGATCTGCGCGACTTCCACGAGGCCTTCATCGAGTACCTGGAGGAAGCGGTCGACGACCCCACCAGCCCGCTTGTGCTTGCGCCGCCCCTTCCCGACGACGATGTGCGGGAGCGGCTCGCGGACAAGGAGCGCTCTGTGGAGGAGTGTCGCGAGCCCACGTTCTTCAACGGTTCGCAGGCGGACCAGTAGCGGCTCGCGCGTATACTGAAGTCGCCAAGCAGCCCCGAGGAGTACCCGCCGATGTCCACGCCCTATGCCTACTTCCAAGGTCAGATCGTTCCTCTGGAGGAGGCCAAGGTGGGTGTGATGACCCACGCCTTCAACTACGGAACGGCGGTCTTCGAGGGCATCCGCGGCAACTGGAACGCCGACGACGGTTGCCTCTACCTCTTCCGCATGCGCGAGCACTACGAGCGCCTCGCCCAGAGCAGCCGCATCCTCGGGCTGGAGATGAACGAGGAGATCGATCGCCTCTGTGACCTCACCGTCGAGATCGTCGAGCGCAGCGGCTACGAAGAGGACGTCTACATCCGTCCGATGGTTTACCTCAGCTCCGAGGTGCTGGGCGTTCGCCTGCACGGACTTGAGAGCGACATCCTCATCTTCATCGCCCCCTTTGGCCCCTATCTCGACATCGACAAGGGCGCCCGTTGCCACACCAGCAGCTGGCGGCGCGTCGACGACACCGGCATCCCGCCCCGCGCCAAGGTGACGGGCATCTACGTGAACAGCGCCCTCGCCAAGTCCGAGGCCGAGCTGAACGGCTTCGACGAGGCCATCGTCCTCAACTCCGACGGCCACGTCTCCGAGGGCAGCGGCGAGAACATCTTCATCGTGCGTAACGGGGCCGTCATCACGCCCCCTCCCTCCGACAACGTCCTTGAAGGCATCACCGCCGCCACCGTCGTCGAGCTCGCCGCCAACGAGCTCGGCATCGAGACCGTCGAGCGGTCCATCGACCGCTCCGAGCTCTACATCGCCGACGAGGTGTTCATGACGGG
>VXRS01000003.1:0-3436 GCA_009838385.1 Dehalococcoidia bacterium
CCCCTCTACGCCCCCTTCCGCGAGCACATCGACCGCCACCTCGACCACGTCATCGAAACGCAGGGCGAGGACGGCGCCTGGGCGCCCAACTGGAGCTGGATGGGCACGTTCCCCGAGGCCTGGGAGCAGGCCGAGGTCGCCTGGAAGGGCGTCCTGACGGTGAGGCGCCTCCGCCAGCTCGCCGTCTTCGGGCGCGTCGCCTGACGCCGCTTCCCCTCGACGGACCCGTGGGCCAAGATCGCGGGGCCGCCGCCCGGCGGCCTGGAGGCACCCGTGTCGAAACCCGTCGCGCTCATCACCGGCGCCAGCCGCGGCATCGGCAAGCAGCTCGCTATCGACCTCGCCGCCGACGGCTATGACCTCGTCGTCTGCGCCCGCTCGACCGCCGACTCCCCGGCCAGGCTCCCCGGCACCATCGACGAGACCGCCGAGCTCGCGCGCGAGCAGGGCGCCGACGTGCTCGTTGCCCCGCTCGACGTGCGCGACGAGGAGGCGGTCGCTGCCCTCGCCGATACGGTCTACGAGCGCTTCGGCCGTTGCGACCTGCTCGTCAATAACGCCGCCGTCGGCGTGCCCGGCGCCACCCTCGAGAACTCCACCAAACGCTGGCGGCTGGCCACCGACATCAACATCCACGGGCCCTTCTACCTCATCTACTATTTCTGCCCGCGCATGCGCGACGCCGGTGAGGGGCGCGTCATCAACATCTCCTCGGGCGCGTCCGTGAACCCGGGCTTCCGCCGCATCAGCTACACGACCACGAAGCGCGCACTCGAAGCGATGACCGAGGGCTTCGCGATCGAGCTTGAGGACTCCGTGGCGGTGAACTGCATCCGCCTCGAGCTGGGCGTCTGGACCGAGGGCTACGCCTTCACCCTTGGCGACGTCGACCGCTCCGACTTCGAGGACCCCGTCATCATGTCCGACGCCGTCCTCTGGATGGCGAAGCAGCCCCTCGACTACACGGGCCAGGTCGTCACCATCGCCGACCTGCGCGAGCAGGGCGCCGTCCGCCCGAAGACGACCGCGGGGTAGCTCCCGGCGGGGCCCACGCGCCCGTCCCCTGCTAGACTCGCCGCACTTCCTGCCTGGAGCCCCGCCATGCGCTTCACCCACGAGAGCGACGTCGAGTCCTTCCGCGACGAGGTTCGCCAGTTCATCGCCGATGAGCTTCCTTCCGAGGAGGAGCGCCAGGAGCGCGCCCTGCGGGGTGGTTTCGAGACGGTCCAGGAAGAGTACGACTACACGATGGGCTTCCAGAAGAAGCTCGCGGGGCGCGATTGGCTGGCCATGGCCTGGCCAGAGGAGTACGGCGGCGGGGGCGCTTCCCACATGCGCCAGCTCGTCTACAACGAAGAGATGTCGTACGCGGGCGCGCCCGTCATGAACATGGGCATCTCCTGGGTCGGCCCTTCGCTCATGCTCTACGGCACCGACGAGCAGAAGCAGAAGTACATTCCCCCGATCACGAGCGCCGACCAGTGGTGGTGCACCCTCTACAGCGAACCCGGCGCGGGGAGTGACCTCGCCTCCCTCCAAACCAGCGCCATCCGCGACGGCGACGACTACGTGATCAACGGCCAGAAGATCTGGACCTCGGGCGGCCACCTCGCGGACTGGGGCTGGCTCGCCGCCCGCACCGATCCCGACGCGCCCAAGCACAAGGGCATCTCCCTCCTCATGCTCGACATGAAATCGCCCGGCATCAGCGTGCGGCCGCTCGTGAACATCGCCGACCAGCATGCCTTCAACGAGGTCTTCTTCGAGGACGTGCGCGTGCCCGTCGAGCAGCGGGTGGGCGAGGAGAACCGGGGCTGGTACCACCTCGCCGTGGCGCTCGACTTCGAGCGCAGCGGCATCGCCGCCTACTCCGGCGGCCGGCGCAACGTCGAGCGGCTCACCGACATCGCCGCGGAACACCCGCAGCTCCTCGAGCAGCGCCCCGGCGTCCGCTACGAGCTCGCCGACCGCATGGTCGAGGTGAACGTGGGCACGTTCCTCGCGTATCGCGTCGCGACGATGCAGGCCCAAGGCCTCCTGCCGAACCACGAGGCGAGCGCGAGCAAGCTCTTCGGCAGCGAACTGGGCCAGCGCATCTCGCGCACGGGCATGCACTTGCTCGGCATGTCCGGCCAGCTGCGGGGCGACTCCTCGCGCTTCGACGTCGATCAGGCGCAGGCCTACCTCTACAGCGTCTCCGGCACGATCGCGGCCGGCACCAGCGAGATCCAGCGCAACATCATGGCCACCCGCGGCCTCGGCCTCCCGAGGGGGTAACGGTCGCCGGGCCCTTGGCCCGCCCTCTGCTAGACTCGCTCCACTTCCTTCCGGAGCCATCCCATGCGCTTCACCCACGAAAGCGACATCGAGTCTTTCCGCGCCGAGGTCCGCCAGTTCATCGCTGATGAGCTTCCCCCCGAGGAGGAGCGCCTCGAGCGCGCCCGGCGCGGCGGGTTCGAGACCAACGAGGAAGAGTACGCCTACACGATGGGCTTCCAGAAGAAGCTCGCCGAGCGCGGCTGGCTCGCCATGGCCTGGCCGAAGGAGTACGGCGGCGGCGGCGCGCCCCACATGCGCCAGCTCGTCTACAACGAGGAGATGTCCTACGCCGGCGCGCCCGTCGGGAACATGGGCATCGCCTGGGTCGGCCCCTCATTGATGCTCTACGGCACCGAGGAACAGAAGCAGAAGTACATCCCGCCCATCACGGGCGCCGACCAGTGGTGGTGCACGCTCTACAGCGAACCTGGCGCCGGGAGCGACCTCGCCTCGCTGCAGACGAGCGCCGTCCGCGACGGTGACGACTACGTCATCAACGGCCAGAAGATCTGGACCTCCGGCGGCCACCTCGCCGACTGGGGCTGGCTCGCCGCCCGCACCGACGCCGACGCTCCCAAGCACAAGGGCATCTCCCTGCTCATGCTCGACATGAAGTCCCCCGGCATCACCGTGCAGCCCCTCATCAACCTCGGCGACCAGCACAGCTTCAACGAGGTGTTCTTCGAGGACGTGCGCGTCCCCGTGGAGCAGCGCGTGGGCGAGGAGAATCGCGGCTGGTACCACCTCGCCGTCGCCCTCGATTTCGAGCGCAGCGGCATCGGCGCCTACGCTGGCGGACGCCGCACGATCGAGCGCTTCACGAAGCTCGTGGAGGAGCGCCCGGAGCTCTGGCAGCACCGCAAAACCATCCGCACCGAGCTCGCCGAGCGGGCGATCGAGGTGAACGTGGGCACGTTCCTCGCCTACCGCGTCGCCACGATGCAGGCCCAGGGCCTGGTCCCGAACCACGAGGCCAGCGCCAGCAAGCTCTTCGGCAGCGAGCTCAACCAGCGCCTGCAGCTCACCGGCATGCACATCCTCGGGATGTCCGGGATGCTCCGCGGCGAGTCCTCGCGCGTGTGGTTCGACCAGGCGCAGGTGTTCCTGCGCTCCGCCG
>VXRS01000003.1:3536-5903 GCA_009838385.1 Dehalococcoidia bacterium
GGCGAGTCCTCGCGCGTGTGGTTCGACCAGGCGCAGGTGTTCCTGCGCTCCGCCGCGAACACGGTCGAGGCGGGCACGAGCGAGATCCAGCGCAACATCATGGCCACCCGCGGCCTCGGCCTCCCCAGGGGGTAGGTACCGCTGTCGCCCCGCGCTGAACCCGACCCCGTCCGCCTCTACCTCGTGCGCCACGGACAGGCGCGCGCCGACGACGGCTCGTACGGCCCCGACACGCCCCTCTCGCCCCTCGGACGGCGGCAGGCAGAGGCCGTCGCCGTCGCACTTGCGCACGCCGGCCTCGCGGCCATCTACGCAAGCCCGATGCTCCGCGCCCGCGAGACGGCCGAGCCGCTCGCGCGCGTGACGGGCCACGAGGTGCGCGTCGACGACCGCCTTACTGAGTTCGAACTTGCGGACTGGGGTCCGGACCAGGAGTTCGACTGGACCATCTGGCGGGGCGAGGACGCGGGCGTTCCCGGCGGCGAGACGCTGCGGGCCTTCGCTGACCGCGTCGGGACTGCCTGCGACGACATCGTGACTTCCCACGCCGGACAGGCCGTCGCCATCGTCGCCCACTCCGGAACGACCGACGCCATCCTGCGCTGGGTCATGAGCATCCCCGCGGACAGCCCCTGGTCCCACGAGTTCGACCTGCCGAACGGGGCCATCGTTGAGCTACTCGTCTGGCCGGAGGGTCGCCATCCCGAGGGCGCGCCACGCTATGGGGTCATCCAGCGGGCTCCCAACCTCGACCATCTCCCCGAGCCCCTCCGCAGCGACAGCTGAGCGGGAGACGCGGCCGCTAGCTCTCCGCAGGGCCGGCGCGCCACGCCCGCAGTGCCGTCGACACCGCTAGGACTGCCACGCCCGCGTCGATGAGCCGCCAGTACTGCACGTCGGCCTGCGCGTCGCCGCGCCCCCACTCCCACGTGAGCCAGTTCCAGAAGAAGAGGAGCGCGAAGAAAACGGTGGCGTAGAGGGCGGCCTTGGCCGTGAGCCATGACCGTGTGACGGGTGCTCCGGGCTCGTGTCCTGCGGCCCGGCTCTCGTGAATGACGGTCGCCAGCATCAGGACCAGCGCGACGGCCATCAGCCAGGAGATGATCTTCCAGCCGTCGGCCGCGGCGTCGACGGAGTCGTAGAAGCCCTGCAGCACGAACTGTGCGGCCGTGCCCACGCCCACGACCCCCAGGTAGATCGCCACCAGTTTCCGGAATGTCTGCATTGCGCCCATGCGGTCGCCTCCTCCTTGCCCCCGTGCGCCAAGCCTACACATCGCGGGCAAGGGCTCGCCTCGTCCGAGCGGGGGCGGGGTACGATGCGGCCATCGCCGCGAGAGGGAGCGACCATGCGGATCGACGACGTTTACCTGACCACGTTCGGCTGGGACGTGCCCCACGGCGCCTATCCCGGCTCCTCCATCGCCTACGGCGGGGAGCGCCAGATGGGCGTCCTCACCATCCGCACCGACGAGGGAGTGGAAGGGCACGCCTTCCTCGGGTCCGCCAGCCGCGACGCCACCATGGATGCCGAGGCGCTGCTGACCCTCTTGAAGCCCGTCGTGATGGGCGAGAACCCGCTCGACATCGGGCGTTTCTGGCACGCCATGTGGAAGCGCCGTCGAGGCGTCTCCTTCCGCGCGATCGGCGCCGTCGATGTCGCCCTCTGGGACCTGGCCGGGAAGGTCGCGGGTCTGCCCGTGCATCGCCTGCTCGGCTCCTGCCGCAGCTCAGTCCCCGCCTACGCCAGCTCCGCCTCCCTCCCCTCACCCGAGGCGTACGCCGAGGAGGCGAAGTCCTTCCAGAACCGCGGCTGGACCGCCTACAAGATCCACCCCGACACGCGCCCGCTCGTCGATATCGACATCTGCCGCGCCGCCCGCGAGGCCGTCGGTCCTGACATGCGCCTGATGCTCGACTCCGTCTGGGCCTACAGCTACGAGGACGCCGTCCGCGTCGGCCGCGCCATCGAGGACCTCGACTACTACTGGTATGAAGACCCGCTCGAGGAGGAGGACGTCTACGGCTACCTGAAGCTGCGCCAGAAGCTCGACATCCCGATCATGGCCACCGAGTTCGCCCCCGCCAGCTTCTACGGCATGCAGCAGTGGGTGCAGCAGCAAGCCACGGACCTCCTGCGTGGCGACGTGGCCGTCTCGGGTGGCATCACCGCCCTCCACAAGATCGCCAATCTCGCCGACGCCTTCCGCATGAAGTGCGAGGTCCACCACGGCGGCAACTCGCTCAACAACGTGGCCAACCTGCACGTCATCATGGCCGTGAACAACTGCGAGTACTTCGAGGTGCTCCTGCCCGACGCCGCCCAGAAGTACGGCCTCGTGAACGACATCGAGGTCGACGCGAACGG
>VXRS01000281.1 GCA_009838385.1 Dehalococcoidia bacterium
CCGTGGGTCGCCCTGCCCGCGGCCGAGCGCCACACGCCCATGATCACGAAGGCCGCCAACGACCTGATGGACAAGTGGATCGAGAAGGGCGAAGTGGAGCTGGTGAAGGCCTTCGCGGCGCCGCTTCCCCAGATCGTGATCACAACGATCCTCGGCTTCCCCCTGGAGGACATGGGCAAGACGCGCATCTGGGAGGAAGAGCAGGTCAAGCGGTTCGTCTACGGCTTCAGCCACAAGAACCTGCTGACGCCGGAGCAGGAGAAGGCGAACGCGGAGGCGTTGGTCGCCTTCCAGCACTACATCGGGGAGCAGATCGAGGACAAACGGCAGAACCCCAGGGACGACATGATCACGTTCCTGATCAACGTCGAGTACGGGCCGGAGAAGCGTCGGCTGACGGACCCGGAGATCGCGAGCGTCGTGTACGGGATGCACATCGGCGGGAACGAGACGACGCAGTACGCCCTCACGGCCGAGGCGATGCTGCTGGCGCAGCAGCCCGATCTGGTCGAGGAGCTGCGGGCGGACCGCTCGAAGGTCCGTTTCTTCGTAGAAGAAGCGCTGCGGCTGTACGCACCCACGCAGGGGCTCTCGACGCGCGTGGTGATGAAGGACATCGAGCTTCGCGGCGTCGAGATTCCCCGGGGTTCGATGCTGCACCTTCGCTACGGCGCGGCGAACCGGGACCCGGACCTCTGTCCGGCGACGGACTCGATCGACCTGACCCGGAAGAACCCCGGGCGGCACCTGACGTTCTCGATGGGGCCGCGGGTGTGTCCGGGCGCTGGGCTCTCGCGCCTGGAGCAGAACATCGCGGTGAACGTGATGCTCGACCGGCTCGACAACCTGCGACTGGCGCCGGACAAGAACGACCTCACGCACCAGCCCGGGATCATGCTGGGGCTGTGGGAGCTGAACCTCGAGTTCGACCAGCGTGGCGCCTAGCCGGGGCCGGGCGGGCTAGTGGGGGAGCGGGCGCTGGAGGCGACACGGCGGCGCGCGGCCGACGTGCTCGACCGGGGCGAGTCGCTGGACCTCGTCGCGATCCTGCGGGAGGAGTTCGCGCTGGAGCCGCGGGCGTCGTATGAGCGCGCCGTGAAGGCGATCGCGGAGACGGCCGCGAGCGCGGCGCGACGGGGTTCGGATGATGGCGAGGATGCAGTCGAGCGGTGGGCGCGGGGAGTGCGGGCGAGCGGCTCGCTCTATCTGGCGCTGGGGGATGCTATCGCCTGGCTCCGGGACAACAGCTCGGAGAGCGGGAGCGAGACGCAGGCGTCGATGCTTTTCTAGTCGTCGTCTATGAGCGCGATGGCGTTGCCGGGGCAGACCCGCACGGCGTCTTCGGCGTCTTCGACCTGATCGCCCTCTGGTTCTTCGACGATGACGACGGGGAAGCCGTCTTCCCGCGCGGCGAATAGCTCGGCGTGGTAGGTGGAGCACTCCGCCGCCTTGATGCAGCGGTCGAGATTCACGGTGAGTTTCATCGCGTCCTCCTCGGAGTTGCGTGGTCGCGCGGGTGTGCGGGCAGATTATCGGGCAGTGGGGGCGCGAGTACCAGCGGAGGCGCTTGACGCGCCTCCCGCAGGCTCCCACGATGCGGGCCACGCGCGGAAGCGCCGGGCCGGGATCGGCCAAGGGAGGACAGCATGGAGCGGGACTACGACGTCGTCGTCATCGGTTCGGGAGCAGCCGGTCTGGCCGCGGCGGTGTCCGCCGCGGACTCGGGCGCGAGCGTGATCGTGCTGGAGGCGGACGACAAGGTGGGGGGCTCCTCGCGTCTTTCCGGGGGGCACTTCTACGCGGCGGGCACGAGCGTGCAGCGCGAGGCGGGCATCCTCGATGACACGCCCGACGACATGTTCAACTACTACATGACGCTGAACCAGTGGAACGTGGAGCCGGCGGTGGCGCGGACGTACTGCGACAGCGCGGCGCCCACGTTCGAGTGGCTGCGCAGCCTCGGCGTCGAGTACAAGCCGGAGCGCGTCTACATCTCCGGGATCGACACGGTGCCGCGGGGCCACCCGCCGGAGGGCGAGGGGCTGGCGGTGGTGCGCGTGCTCGACTCGGAGCGCATCAAGCGGGGGGTCGACATGGCCCTTATGACGCGCGCGGACAAGCTGATCGAAGAGGACGGCGAGATCGTGGGCGTTGCCGCCGGCGACCAGGAGGTCGGCTGCGGGGCGGTGGTGATCGCGTCCGGCGGGTTCGGACACAACAAGGAGTTCATCGAGAAGTACTGGCCCGACGCGCACGAGCAGGGCGACGGGGTCTGGGCGATCTCGGGTCCGAAAGCGATGGGCGACGGGATCGTGCTCGGCGAGCAGGTCGGGGCCACGCTGGGCGGCCACAACCGCGGCCTGCTCCTCGTGACCCCCGGTTTCAACAGGGACCTGGAGCTGGGCGTGCCACCCTGGTCGATCCTGGTGAGCCGCGAAGGGCGGCGCTTTGCAAACGAGATGGCCCCCTACACGGTGATGGCGGGGCTCTTCAAGCGGAATGGGGGCATGGCCTACGCGATCTTCGACGAGGCCGCCCGGCTGGATGCGGACGCGATGCCCGCGGGACCGAGCTGGACCTCGGAGAACCTGCTGGCGAAGGCGGAGTCGGGAGAGGTGCTGCGAGCGGACACGCTCGAGGAACTGGCCGGTCTCTGCAAGATCAACCCGGCGCCGCTGGCGGGGACAGTCCAGAAGTACAACGCGGACTGCGCGAAGGGCGTCGACACTGCGTACTTCAAGCCGATGGGCCTGCGGGCGATCGAGACGCCACCGTTCTATGCGGTGGAGGTGCGCCCGGCGATCATCGCGTGGACGGGGTGCGGCCTGCGGGTCGACCAGGAGACGCATGTGATCGCGAACAACGAGCTGCCGATCGACAACCTCTTCGCCGCGGGGGAGGCGATGGGCACGCTGCACGGCGATCGCTACATCGGCGGGGGCGGTTCGTACGGGCCAGCAGTCACGTTCGGACGCATCGCGGGTCGGAACGCGGCCACGGCGGCGGCCAAGAGCGCTGGTTTGATGGAGTAGGGCCACCTCTCCCTGGGTCCGGTTCGCAATCCTTACCGACTTTCCTTACCATTGGGTAAGGGCCATCGGTAAGGGACTTCGTGGAGCGGGACCAGTGAGCAAGTCGACATTCACTGCCAAGATCACCAGCAAGCGGCAGGTCACGTTGCCGAAGGGCCTCTGCGACCGCCTTGGACTCCGCGAGGGAGACAAGGTCACCTTTGTCGAAGACGAGGAAGGCGTTCACGTCGAGAAGGACTTCGATAGGGAGTCGTTCGAAGCCTCGCTGAGCGAGTGGCGGGCGTACATGAAGCCAAGGTGGAAGGAACTGGGGTTCGAGGACATGACGTCGGACGAGATCTCCCGTGAGATTCGCGGTCCCGACCCTGTTGACGAGATTGAACAGTCAACGGCGGACGCGTGATCTCGGCCGTTGACACGAACATCCTGATAGACATCCTCCGCGGGGATTCCCCCGACAGTGTTGAGCGCCTGGCGGAGGCCGTGGGGCGGGGCGGAGCGATCATCTGCGAGGCGGTCTACTCCGAGATGGCGCCGCTCTTCGATAGCCCAGAACTCCTCGACACCTTCCTGGAAGGCGCCGGCGTACGGGTCGAGCGGTCAAGTGCGGAGGCGCTCCATCGCGCGGGACTTGCGTGGCGCACCTACAGCCGCCAGCGCCCGCGCTTTCCCGTGTGCCCCCAGTGCGGAGTAGTTCAGCAGCTTGCCTGCGACTCCTGCGGTGCGGCGCTTGAGTTTCGCCAGCACACCCTGGCGGACTTTCTGATCGGCGGGCACGCCGCCGTCCATGCTGACCGGCTTATCACGAGAGACCGCCGAGCCTACCCGCGCTACTTCCCGGAGCTGACCCTGGCCTAACCCTCGCGGGCCAACCAGGCGGGTAGGATTGAGGGGCGCATGACGCGCCGGAGGATGCTCCCATGACGCCACCGCTCACCGTCCATGGCGTGCCGGTCATCGACATCGACAGCCACTACACGGAACCGCCCGACCTGTGGACCTCACGGGCGCCGGCTTCCTACCGGGAGCGCGTGCCGCGCGTGGTGCTCGACGAAGAAGGGCGGAGTCGCTGGGTCGTCGACGGGGACGTGGACTTCGGGCCGATGGGCTTCACGGTGGTGAAGAAGGACGGCGAAAAGGCCTACGGAATGATGAGCCTGACGGACTTCGACGAGATGAGCGACGCGGCGAGCTACCCCGAGCCGCGGCTGGAGATGCTCGACCGGCTCGGTATCTCGCAGCAGATCATCTACCCGAACGTGGCGGGGTTCGGGAGCCACCGATTCATGTCGCTGGAGGACAGCGAGCTACGGAACATCTGCTCGCGGACCTACAACGACGCGATCATCGAGCTGCAGCAGGCGGGGAACGGACGGCTCTACCCGCAGGCGCTGACGCCGTTCTGGGACATCGACGAGTGCGTCCGGGAGATCCGGCGGGTGACGGACGCGGGCATCACGGGCATCACCATGACGGACACACCGGAGGCGTTCGAGCTACCGCACCTGCACGACCCGCACTGGGATCCGCTGTGGTCGACGTGCCAGGAGCTGGGCATCCCCGTGAACTTCCACGTGGGCTCGGGGAACAACCTCGGCGGCCAGATGATCTGGGACGGGTACGGGCCGCAGCGCTTCCTGGCCACGATCAGCGTTTCGCTGTTCATGGTGCAGTGCAAGACGATCATGAACCTGATCTTCAGCGGGCTGCTGGACCGCTACCCGAACCTGAACTTCGTCTCCGTGGAGAGTGGGATCGGGTGGATCCCGTTCCTGCTGGAAGCGATGGAGTGGCAGTACGACGAGACGATTCCGACGGAGCGCGAGGGGCTGAGCCTGCGCCCGAAGGAGTACTTCAAGCGGCAGGTGTACGCCTCGTTCTGGTTCGAGCAGTGGGGACCGCTGCACGCGATCGAGGAGCTCGGCGAGGACAACGTGATGTTCGAGACGGACTTCCCGCACCCCACCTGCCTCTACCCTGAGACGCACACGCGCATCTCGAAGACGCTGGACCAGCTGGACCCGACCGTGCGGCGCAAGGTGCTGCACGACACAGCGGCGCGTGTCTATAACCTGCCGGAGATCGGGTAGGGAGCGGCGCTAGCGCCGGTCGGCGCCGGCGAAGGCCTCAGCGGCCTTCGCCTCCTCCTCGGGCACGCCATCGATGAGGACGAGCGAGCGCCCCGAATAGGCGGGCACGCGCGGTCCGGGGAGGACCGTGCCGGTCAGGTTCACGGGATCGACGGCGCTGACGACAACGCGCTCGCCGGAGGCGGGCTCGTTGCGGGTGCGGCGGAGCTGCTCGACGGCATCGATGAGGGCGTACTGCTCGCCGACGACGCCGGAGACGAAGCGTCCACCGCGGACATCGCCGCGGGCTTCCATCGTGCGGAGTGCGCGGAGGACCGAGCGCCAGGGAAGGCTGAAGCGCTCGTGGGTGGCGAGGTCACGGAAGACGACGCCGTAGCGTTCGAGGAGCACGCTGGCGACGAGGGCGGCGAGCTCCTCCTGGCGGGCGGGGTCGACCGGCGGCGCCTCGACGAGTGACCAGCGGCCGGGGGGGCCGCCGAGGACGAGTCCGAGGCGGTAGCTGGCGACGGGGCGGCGAACGGCGGGGCGGCGGCGGCCGGAGGAGGAGCGCGCGAAGATCTTGCGCACGCCTTCGAAGCCATCGGAGGCGACGAGGCCGGTGGCGATGAGCTCACGCAGAGTGTCTTCGGTCTGGCTCGAGAGCTGGCCCGTTTCACGGACGAGCTCGTCGAAGAAGAGGGCGCCACGCTCGCGCAGGAGGTCGACGATGGTGGAGGCGGCGCCGGGAGGGGCAGGGA
>VXRS01000097.1:0-4037 GCA_009838385.1 Dehalococcoidia bacterium
GGCGTGCTGATCTTCCTGCTCTTCCAGGTGCTGAACGACGAGCCGGAGGTCCTTGATGACGACTTTGAGCCGCCCCCGCAAGTCGAGGCCGAGGCCAGCATCGAAGCACCCGAGCCCGGCGCGACTCCCCCCGTGGGTGAGGACATCCCGGTCATCGTTCGCGTGGTCTCCGGAGAGGAGATCGTGCGGTTCGAGCTGCTCGTCAGCGGGATCGTGACCGACCAGGAGTTCTCCGGCAGGGTCACGGGCGAGAACACCTACGCGGCCGTGCTCACCGCACGGTTCGAGGCGGCGGGCGCCTACGACCTCGTCGTGCGCGCCTACACAGCCTCGGGCGAGCAGATCGTGTCCGAGCCCATCCGGGTCCGTGCCACCCCACCGGAGGTAGAGACCCCGGTGGTCCTCATCACCGCTGAGGTCGTGGCCCTGACGAGTCTTCGCGTGTGCCCTTTTGAGGCTTGCAACCAGGCCGGAACTCTGGAACCCGGTCAGGTCGTGACCGTCATCGGCAAGACCCTGAACCAGCAGTGGCTGCAAGTCGAGACTGGTGGTGGGCTCTGGGTGCGCTTCAGCGCCGTTGACATCTCTCCTGAAGACCTTGCCAGCGTTCCGGCGGTCGAGCCCCCACCGGCTCCCGCCGACACGCCCACACCACCTCCCACACAGGTATCCGGTACCGAGACGCCGACCCCTACCGCGACCGGCACGGCTGCCCCCCCGCCCAATGCACCCGACTTCATCCCCACCAACGCCGAGCCGATCGAGGGTGGGACGATCCTCCGCATTACCCTCACCAACGCCTCGACCAACCCCTTCTCGGGGCCAATCGTGGTCCGCGTGGAGGGCGTGCCCGCCAGTCCCGCCGAGCAGGTCCTCACCGTCTCCATGGAGCCGAACGGCACCGCTGCCCTCAATTTCGACCTCGACCCGCCCATCACCGAGCAGACGACCGTTACCGTAACGCTCGACCCCGACGACGCGATCGCCGAGGCGAACGAGGACAACAACGTCACCGAGTTCATCCTGGTGCCGCCGCCCGAGGGACCGATCCTGTCGCTCAGGGCCAGCGTGACCGGCGGCATGCTCTCCGTGGTCATCCAGAACGACGGCGGCGAGCTCACCACCAACGACGCCCGCCTCGTCGTGAGCGTCCCAGGCGAGACGACTACCCGGACCATCTCGCCGCTGGCCATCGCGGAGAACGACTCGGCCACAATCGACGGCATCTCCGCTCCGCGAACGGGCGAGTCCATCCGCGTCACCCTCTTCATCGACGGCATCAACGTAGCCACCGCCAGCGTGCCCAACCCCAACGTCGTCGATGTCCCGCCGGACGGACAGGATTCCGGAACCCAGCCGACGGAGGGCGCCACGATCGAGCCGGACGAACCGCAAGAGCCCGAGGAGCCGGAGGAGTAGTAGGATTCCGGCGTGGACGCCGTCACCGAAATCAAGCGGCGAATCGATCCGGCGGAGTACATAGGCCGCTCCGTCAAGCTGCAGAAGGCTGGCCGCAACCTGCGCGCCCTCTGCCCCTTCCACACCGAGAAGACACCTTCCTTCTACGTCTTCACCGATCGCGGCTCCTGGCGCTGCTTCGGCAGCTGCGGCGAGGGCGGCGATATCTTCTCCTTCGTCCAGAAGCGCGAGAACGTCGATTTCCGCGAGGCGCTTCGCATCCTCGCCGAGGAGGCGGGCGTCGAGCTTTCCGCCCGCGCCGCCGAGCAGCGCACCCGCGCCGAGCAGCTCAGCGGCATCGTCTCCGCCGCCGTCGACTTCTACGAGCAGCAGCTTGTCGGCGATGGCGGCGCGGAAGCTCGCGCCTACCTCACCGAAACCCGCGGGCTGGACGCCGAGACCATCGAGCGCTTTCACCTCGGCTGGGCCCCCGACGAGTGGCGCCTGCTGCGCGACTACCTGCTCGGCAGGGGCTACAGCGATGAGGACGCCCTCGCCGCCGGCGTGCTCCACGAGAGCGACTCCGGCGGCGCCCCCTACGACCGCTTCCGCGGCCGCGTCATCATCCCCATCGCCGATGACCGGGGCGTGTACGTCGGCCTTGGCGGGCGCATCCTCGGCGATGGCGAGCCCAAGTACCTGAACTCCCCCCAGAGCGACATCTTCGACAAGGGACGCACCCTCTACGCCCTCGATGTCGCCGGCCCCCAGGCCCGGGAGACCGGCACGGTCGTCGTCGTCGAGGGTTACCTCGACGTCATCGGCCCGTGGCAGGCCGGCTTCCGTAACCTCGTCGCGACGATGGGCACCTCCCTCACCGAGCAACACGCCGCCCGGCTCACGCGCTTCGCCTCGCGCGTCGTCCTCGCCATGGACCCCGACAGTGCGGGCATGGCCGCCGCCGAGCGGGCCGGCTCCCTCCTCCTCAACTTCGATTCCCCCGAATCGATGGGCGCCGCCCAGCGCAGCGCCGAGGCCATCACCGCCAACGTCGACCTCGACCTGCGCGTCGCCCCGCTGCCCACCGGCAAGGACCCCGACGACCTCACGCGCGAGGATCCCGAGGCCTGGCGCACCGCCATCGACAACGCGACACCGTTTACCGAATTCCTGCTGGCCCGGCTCATCGCCGCGCGCCGCGGCGATTCGGCCGTCGACGTGGGCCGCATCATCGATCAGCTAACCCCCGTGTTGCTGGCCGTTCGAAACCCCGTCGAGCAGTCCGCAAATGCCCAGAAAGCTGCCCGCCAGCTCGGGGTCTCCGAGAGAGCCATTCTGGACCGCGTCCGCAGCCAGCGCCGTCGCCCCCAGGCCCGTCCCGAGCCCGATGTGGAGCGGGAGCGCGCGACCCTTGAAGAGCACCTGCTGGCCACGCTTTTGCGCCATCCGGGCCTGCGCGCCGATCTGCGGAACTACCCCTTGCCCGGACTCTTCTGGGACACGCTCCAGCGAGAGATCGCCGAACGGTGGCTGCACGACGAGTTGGGCGCCATCGAAGCGTCACAGGGCGATGACGAGGCCGAGCCCGTCGCCAACCGCCTTCGGCAGATCGGCAAGCTACGGGAGCCGCAGCTCTCGGACTCCGATGCCCGGCAGCGTGCGCTCGACTTGATGAACTTCATCCTGCGGGAACGCCTGAGGGAGCATCACTCGGCCGGCGCCGAGGGGCTCGCCGAGGCCGAGCGGGAGCTGGGAGCGCAGGCTGTCGTGCAGGCAGCCTACGAGGCATGGCTGGGCGGGAGCCCCTCGACCGAGATGCTCGAGCTCGCGCAGGTCGCCATCGAGCAGCTCCAGCTCGGGCTCAGCATCCACCGCCGCGACCGCGCCGCTTCCTGACGGTTAACGCTTCAGCTAGGTTTGACCCCACGAGAACCCGCCAGGAGCGGTTTCAACTCCGACAAGGAGGCGATCTCGAGGTCGGGCTCCGGGTCGGCTTCGCGGCGGCCCGCCCCTGTCCGGTTGATCCAGACAGCCGTGAGACCCGCGGCCCGCGCTCCGGCCACGTCCGTGGCAAGGTTGTCCCCCACGTGCCAGACGCCATCGCTGGCCACGCCCAGTCCCCGGAGGACGTGCTCGAAGATGTGCGGGTCAGGCTTCGAGACGCCAACTTCCCCGGAGATCGCCACCGTGTCGAAGCAGTGGCCGATTCCCAGGACACGAATCTTGGAGCGCTGCAGGTCCGTGGGGCCGTTGGTGATGAGCGCGAGGGGCAGCCCGGCTTCCCTCGCTGCCTCAAGGAACTCGCGAGCGTCCTCGAACAGGCGATAGCCGGCTTCCGCCAGCCGGTAGTGCAGCGCTGCCGCGCGCTGTGCGACGGCCTCGTCGGTGCAGCCGCAAGCCGAGAGCGCCCGGCGCCAGGCTTCGAGCGTGAAGGAGGCAGCGTTGAGATCGCCCCCATCCCACTTGCCTTCCACCTCGGCCCCGTAGTTCGTGACGACGGTGTGGTAGGTCCCGATGAGCCGGGTGCCAGACATCCCCGGCTGACTCCCGGCAATCGCCTGTGAGGTGAGCGCGATGGCGTCGTTGTGGACGCCGTCGTTGTTGAGCAGCGTTTCGTCCAGGTCCAGGCACAGCGCCCG
>VXRS01000097.1:4137-5854 GCA_009838385.1 Dehalococcoidia bacterium
AGCGCCTCGATCGCGCCCTCGCGGTAGTCGGCGTCCGTGCGGTAGTGCTCGCTCAGCAGGTAGAGGCGCAGGTGGTCGGGGTCGTAGCGCTCCATCAGGTGGCGCGCCAGCACGAGGTTCCCGAGCGACTTGCTCATCTTCACCCCGTCCAGCTTGAGCATGCCGTTGTGCATCCAGAACCCGCAGAACGGCGCCTTCCCCGTCGCGCTCTCCGCCTGCGCGATCTCGTTCTCATGGTGGGGAAAGATGAGGTCGCTCCCACCCCCGTGAATGTCGATCTGGTCCCCCAGGTGCCCCCGCGACATCGCCGTGCACTCGATGCTCCAGCCCGGGCGGCCGTCGCACCAGGGGCTCGGCCAGCTCGGCTCATCCGGCTCGCAGCGCTGCCAGAGGAGGAAGTCGAGCGGCCCCCGCTTCTTCTCTTCGCGCTTCGATTCGGGGTTCTCCCGCTTCGCCAGCTCCTCGATCGCGATGCCGTTGAGCTGCCCATAGTCCGGGAACCGCTGCGCCTCGAAGAACACGTCCCCGTCCGCCTCGTAGGCGGCTCCCGACGCGATCAGCGCCTTCGTCGTCTCGATGATCGCCTCGATGTGGTCGGTCGCGAAGGGGTAGGCCGTAGGCCGCAGCACGTTCAGGCGGTCCAGGTCGGCCCGGAAGATTGCGTCGTTCTCGTCGCGAATCTCTGCGATCGGCCGTCCGCCCTCGCGCTTCGAGACCATGATCATGTCGTCGTCGATGTCCGTCACGTTCTGCACGTAGCGCACCTTCAGACCCTTCCAGGTCAGGTAGCGCCGCAGCACGTCGAAGTTCACGTAGGAGAACGCGTGCCCGAGATGCGTCACGTCGTACGGCGTGACCCCGCAGACGTAGATGCGCGCCTCGCCGGGCACGATCGGGACGAACTCGCGCTTGGCGCGTCCCAGCGAGGAGTACAGGTGTAGGGTCACGGGCCGCTCCCGGGCGTCCTCTGGAGCGGGAAGCGTACCAGAGCGCCCATCTGCGAGCCGCTAGCTGAGAACGCCATCCGCCACAAGCTCGCCGATGGCCTCCGGCGACATGTCCAGCAGCTCTGTGAGCACGTCGAATGTGTCCGCCCCCAGCGAGCGCGCCGCGTAGGCCGTCGTCGGCCGCTGCCCGTCGATGAAGGCAGGGAACCGCTCGGCGCCCTGCTCACCGCCGTCCTCGGTCGGAATCGTCCCAAGGAAGCTGCGAGCCGCCAGATGCGGATCCCTTGTCGCGATGTCGCCCCCGTCCTGCACCGCCCCGGTCGCGACTCCGCGCGCCTGGCACCCGTCCATCACCTCATACCGGTCGCGACCGGCCGTCCACGCCGACACGCAGTCGTCCAGCGCGTCCTGGTTCGCGATCCGGGCCTCGTGCGTCGCGAAACGCGGGTCTTTAGCGAGCTCGGGGGCGCCCATCACGTCGCAGAGGGCGCGCCACTGCTCGTCGCCCCGGACCGCAATCGCCACCCAGCGGTCGTTCCCCGCTGTGGGGTAGATACCGTGCGGCGCCCACGCCCCGAACGGGTGCCGGTTCGCAACCGGTTCGGGGTCCACGCCGTTCGCGAAGTAGTCGAGCATCGCGGGACCCATCAGCCCCAGCCCCAGCTCGTACTGCGCGACGTCGACATCGAGCCCCTGCCCCGTTCGCCGCCGGTGCTCGACCCCCTCGATGATGCCGAGCGCCGCCGCGACGCCGCTCAGGTGGTCCGTCA